>DAIPZX010000057.1:0-9977 GCA_036781995.1 Massilibacteroides sp.
TTAAGATGGCTAAAGAGGGGGGCTTTTGTTTTCTCTTTTGTATCTTTGTCACTACACCTGTAGAATTGAATTTTAACGAAAAAATACGACATGATGAATAAGCTAAACTTGTCCGTTCTTTTGGCATCACTTTGTATATTAATAGGATGCGTATCAAATAAAACAACAGATAGTGCGATTTCCTACAATTCCAATATCGAAGGGTTTACAAGCGGGAAAGTTTCTCGCTTTTCTCCGGTTTACTTATTGCTGAACCGGGAGGTGGATTCTACCCGCATGACGGTTGAGGTGCTGAAGAAGCACCTCAAAATCACACCGGAAACAGCGGGGAGCTTTGCGTTTGAAAATAATCGTACAATTGTGTTTCGTCCGGCGAAGGAGTTTAAGCGAGATACAGAGTATCGGGTTAAGGCGGATATGGCAGGTTTCTTTGATGTGAATCCGGAGGATCGGGAGTTTGCTTTTACGTTCTCTACATACAGCCTGGCTTTACGGGCAAACACAAATTCTTTCCAGATCAATAAGGATAATGAGAATGCTTATGATATTGCGATGACTTTTTTTACGCCTGATCGGGAAGAACGTGCCACGATCGAGCCTTTGCTTCATTTTTCGGAGAAGGTAACCATCCTTTGGCAACAAAGCGCGGATGGTAAGAAGCACGAGGTAGTACTCTCTAATGTGCCGCTTGACCCGGAAAACGGGCGTAATTTGCTTGTTTCCATTGGAGCGAACAAAGAGCGGGTGGAAGAGAAGGACTTATTGTCTATCCCTATCCCGGCAATGAATGACTTTTCGGTTTATGACATAGCGTTAAAAACTGAACCCGAACGCTACGTAGAAGTGACCTTCACCAAACTGCTGGACGAGAATCAGACGATGGACGGACTGGCTTATGTGGAAGGAAATAACGCTGACGTTGTAACGGTTTCAGGTAATAAAATACGTCTTTATCCGGATGTAGGGCGTAAAGGAGATACGAACATACACCTGAATAGCGGGATACGGTCGAAAAGTGGACTTCAGTTGGGAGAGTCTGTCGTAAAACAGATCGCTCTTTCGGATATTGCCCCCAATGTTCGTTTTATCGGCGAAGGCGTTGTCGTTCCACAATCCACTGAACTGGCTGTTCCTTTTGAAGCGATTTTTCTGAGAGGTGTGGTAGTGCGCGTGATTCGTATCAATGAACAAAATATCGGACAGTTTCTGCAAAGTAATGACTTGTCCGGTGCTTATGATCTGGTGCGCGTGGGACGTATTGTGGCTCGGAAAACTATCTTTTTGGATGAAGAGGGACTTGATCTGAGTCAATGGAATACGTTTGCTGTAGACTTGAAAGAACTGATGCAGCCCGAACCGGGTGCGATCTATCGGGTAGAACTGTCTTTCGACCGTAATTTGTCTGCTTATCCTTGTGATGAGGAGGGTGTCAAGCTATCCAAAGAAGAACTGCTTGCGCTTGATGCAATTGAATTGCGTGAAGAAATGAATCGTTTTGATGAGGGGAGGTACAGTTATTATAATCAAAATTTTAACTGGTATGATTACGACTATGATGAAATAGATAATCCTTGTTCAAATACCTACTATTATAATAAACGTGTCGGTAAGAATGTGCTCGCCTCGAATCTGGGCGTTATAGCTAAGGGTGGTGAGGGAAATGAAATGCTTGTGATGGTCAATAACTTGCTGAATGCTTTGCCGCAGAAAGGAGTGGAGGTGAAGGTTTATAATTACCAGCATCAGGTACTGGCTCAAGGTACGACCGATGAAAATGGATTAACTCGTCTTGCGCTTAATAACCGCAAACCGCATTACTTGATCGCGACACAGGGCAGTCAACGTTCTTACCTCCGGGTAGATGCCGGGTTGGCTCTGTCTTTAAGCACATTCGATATTGACGGTGAGGTGGTGCAGAAAGGAATTAAAGGTTTTATCTATGGTGAACGTGGGGTGTGGCGACCGGGTGATACGTTGCATCTTGCATTTATGTTGAACGATCGTGAAAAGAATCTCCCCGAGGAGCATCCGGTCGTGATGGAACTGCGCAATCCTTTAGGACAGGTGTATCTGCGCAAGACACAAACCCGTGGAGAACTGGGGCTGTATACTTTCAATCTGCCGACTGATCCGGATGTGCCGACAGGGGCATGGACGGCAACAGTACATGTAGGCGGACTTACTTTTGATAAGCGTATTCGTGTGGAAGCCATCAAACCCAACCGACTGAAAATAAATTTGCCCGTACCCGAAAAGCCCATGCTGATCGGTGAAGACCTGGATATAGATATGCATGTGGAATGGTTGCAGGGAGCGACAGCCCGCAATCTGAAATACGATATAAAGGGAACATTTATCTCGACCGCCACTTCTTTCAAAGGATATAATAACTACGTATTTGATGATCCCACGAAGATATTCAATAGTGAGGAAAGTAGTCTGATCGCCGGCACGACCAATGAAAGGGGAGACGCGCCGGTGAAACTGCGTTTCGATCTGGGTAGCCATGCCCCCGGTATGTTATTGGCAAATTTGGTGACGCATGTATATGAAGAGTCCGGTGATTTTAGTATTGATGGTGCACGGATGTTTTATTCTCCTTATCGCCGTTATGTGGGACTCCGTTCTCCTCAGACGGGTAAGGAACAGTTAAATACCGGGCAAAACTATACCTATGATGTTGCCATGTTGAATTATGACGGGACTTCTGTGAACGATCAGGAAATAGATGTCACAATCTATAAAGTCTACTGGTACTGGTGGTGGAGTTCGGATAGAAGTCGTCTGGCAAGTTATGTTTCCAATTCTTATAACAAACCGGTAAAAGAATTCTCTGTACGGACCGATGGAAGCGGAAAAGCTAAGTTTGATTTATCTTTTACCAATGAGGAATGGGGTACTTATTTTATACAGCTAAAAGATCGTTCCGGCAAACATTCTACCGGTGTAATGAGCTATTTTGACTGGCCGTATAATGAAGGGCGCCGGGATGCAGACGGAGGTAAGTCGCCTCATACGCTTGCGTTTAAGACAGATAAAGACAGTTATGCCGTAGGAGATCAGTTGGTCATCACTTTCCCGTCAACCGAAACGAGTAAAGCGATACTTACCATCGAAAACGGAACAAAGGTACTTGCTGTTCATCATTACGACTGCAAGGCAAAAGAAACAACTGTAAAACTTAAAGTAACGGAAGATATGCAGCCGAACTCATACGTGTATATCACGTTGCTGCAGCCGCACGGCGAGACTCAAAATGATCTGCCGATCCGTCTCTATGGGGTGGTGCCGGTAACGGTTACTTCACCGCAGAGCTATCTGCACCCGGTACTTAAAACAGCCGATGAACTAAAGCCAGAGCAGGCATACAACGTCATTGTTTCGGAACAAAACGGACGTCCGATGGCGTATACGCTGGCGATTGTTGATGAAGGCTTGTTAGATCTTACCCGTTTTGTTACTCCTGATCCCTGGAGCGTATTCAACGCGCGTGAAGCCTTAGGGGTGAGCACCTGGGATATGTACAATTTTGTGGTGGGTGCTTATGGTGGTCGTATAGAGCAGTTGTTCAGTATTGGTGGGGATGATGCGCTGAATAAGGGACCGAAAGCAATTGTGAACCGCTTTAAACCGGTGGTGCAGTTTGAAGGTCCGTTCCTTCTAAAGAAAGGAGAGAAGAAACGTCACACCTATACCATGCCGAACTACAACGGACGTGTACGCATGATGGTTGTAGCCGGAGATGGTACAGCATACGGACATACGGATAAGAGTGTACTTGTTCGCAAACCGGTGATGCTGCTCGGAACGCTTCCGCGTGTAATTGGTGTAGGAGAGGAAATGGTTGTTCCCGCCACTGTATTTGCTACGGAGAAAGGAGTCGGTCATGTTAAGGTCGCTATTCAATGCTCCGATAATATGGAAGTAATTGGCAATACAACCGCCGAATTGCATTTTGACGAAGCGACGGATAAGCAAGCCTCCTTCCGTATCCGGGTGAAAGAAAAACCGGGAGCCGGACATATTAAGTTGGTTGCTACGGGCAAGGGTGAACAAACCGTTTATGAAACAGATATAGAAATACGTTCTGTAAGACGGGCACAAACAAAAGTCCTTCCGGTAACGCTTGAAGGCGGCAAATCATGGAAAGAATCCATAACGATGCCCGGTGCAGATGGAACCAATAAACTGACGCTCGAAGTATCGGATATTCCTCCACTAAACCTGTCGATGCGGGTGAAGTATTTGTTGGGTTATCCGCACGGATGTCTGGAACAGATTACTTCAAAAGCTTTTCCACAACTTTATTTGAAAGAATTGGCTTCGCTGAACGAAGCTCAGTCGGCCTCTGCTGATGTGGCGGTCAAACAAGTGATTTCCCGTCTTCGTTCTTATCAAACAGCTGAGGGCGCCTTTGCTTATTGGCCGGGTGGCACATCAACAAATAGTTGGGGAACGGTTTATGCGGCTCACTTTCTGCTTGAGGCTGAATCGAAAGGCTATCTGGTTCCCGCGTCATTAAAGCAATCGGTACTGAACAATCTCCGGCTTGTTGCCCGTAAATGGCAACCGTCTGCTGCTACCTCTTACTATTATCATTCCGAAGAACTTACACAGGCATACCGTTTGCTGGTACTTGCCTTAGGTAGTTCGCCGGAGATAGGAGCGATGAATCGGTTGAAAGAACGAAATCCACGAAATAACGCCTCTGTATCCATGCTTGCCACGGCTTACGCTTTAGCGGGAAGACAGGATATAGCGACCGAGTTAATCACAAAAACGACTGAAGTAACCACACGCTATGATGAATACGATCTGACTTTCGGTAGTGATCTTCGTGATCAGGCGATGCGTTTACAAACACTCTGTCTGCTGGATAAAGCACAAGACGCCTCTGTGCTCGCAAAAGCGATATCTACCAAACTCAGTACAAATGATTGGTTAAGCACACAGTCTACAGCGTATGCTTTGATGGGTATATCCTCTTATCTGAACAAGTATAAGACCGGAGATGCGATGTCATTTGCCTATGCCGTAGGCGGAAAATCGGATCAGGTACAAACCGCAAAGAATGTCTGGAATGCAGACTTGTTGAGTGACGCGCCCAAAACAACTTCAACAGAAGTAAACAATACCGGTCGGTCAACCCTTTTCGTACGTGTGATAACGGAAGGTATACCGGAGCAAGGTGAAGAAGTTGCTTACAGCAACGGTTTGGCTCTTGCTGTTTCTTATACCGATGCGAACGGAAGAGAGGTGCATGTGGATAATCTGGAACAGGGAACAAACTTTACGGCGGTGGTAACTGTGCGTAATCCATCTTCCCGCGGGATCAGAAATGTGGTACTTACCGAAATATTCCCTGCCGGGTGGGAGATTTTAAATACACGCTTCCTGCACGATGATGCAACGGCGGATGATGTACACGCGATGGTAAATTATCAGGATATTCGTGATGACCGTACGTATAGCCATATTGATTATTTACAGGCAGGACGTCAGGTCACGGTGCGGATTAATCTTTGTGCGGTGTATCCGGGTCGTTTCTATTTGCCTCCTGTTTATGGTGAAGCCATGTACGATAATCTGACCCGTGCGAATACGGAAGGACGTATGGTTGAGGTGAAGTAATTTATAGATTATGGAGAATAAAAATGGGCTATCCCTCTTTTTGAAGGGTAGCCCATAAATGTTTAGATCTTATTGTAAACCGCGGGAATTACAAACGGGATTTGATTTCTGCGCTTTCTTTTTCGTATCCCGGTTTGTTTAGCAGCGCAAACATATTTTTCTTATACGCTTCTACGCCCGGTTGGTTGAATGGATTTACTTCCAGCATATAACCGCTGATACCACATGCCTTTTCGAAGAAATAAAACAACTGACCGATATAATAAGCATTTACCTGTGGCAAGGTGATTTTAATGTTGGGAACATTACCGTCCACATGAGCCAATTGCGTGCCTAATTCAGCCATCTTGTTCACTTCATCTACGCGCTTTCCGGCAAGGAAGTTCAGTCCGTCCAGATCGGCTTCGTCAGAAGGTACAAGAACTGTTCTATCGGCATGCTCAACAGAGATTACCGTTTCGAAGATAGAACGTTCGCCTTCCTGAATCCATTGTCCCATTGAATGTAAGTCGGTCGTCAGGTCAACGGCAGCAGGGAAAATACCCTTGTTGTCTTTACCTTCGCTTTCTCCATAAAGCTGTTTCCACCATTCAGCGATGTAATGCAATTTCGGATGGAAGTTTGCTAAGATTTCAATCTTCTTTCCGCCTTTGTACAGTTCGTTGCGGATAGCGGCGTAGATAGCGGCGATATTGTTCGCGAAAGGAACTGCATCAGCCGTTGCTTTTTCCATTGCAACAGCGCCATTTACCAGTTCGCGAATGCTGATGCCGGCTACAGCGATAGGAAGTAAACCTACCGGAGTAAGCACAGAGAAACGTCCGCCTACATTATCCGGGATAATAAATGTTTTATACCCTTCCTGATTGGCTAATGTACGTAACGCACCTTTCTTTTCATCAGTAATGGCTACGATACGCTCTTTGGCTTCTGCCTTGCCTACTGCATCTTCCAATTGTTTTTTTAGAATACGGAAAGCCAGGGCAGGTTCAGTTGTTGTTCCTGATTTGGAGATATTGATTAAGCCGAATTGTTTACCTTTTAGCAGTTCGGTCAGTTCATACAGATAGTCTTCACCGATATTATGTCCGGCATAAACTAAAATAGGATTCTTGCGTTCGGTTTGCAGCCAGTCGAAGCTATTGTTCAATGCTTCAACTACCGCTTTTGTGCCCAGGTAGCTACCGCCGATACCGATAGCTACGATGATTTCGCACTTTGAACGTAATTTTTCAGCTGTGTTTTCGATATCAACCAATGCGGCTTCTGTGATAGATGAGGGCAGATTCAACCAGCCTAAGAAATCATTTCCTTCTCCTGTTCCGTTGTGCAGCATGGCGTTTGCGGCGTTTGCCTTCGCTTCCTGCGCATATACCTGCTCCTTGGTTACTTTGCCAAGAGCCTTTTCAATGTTTAAACTAATGTTTTTCATATGTTTTTATTCTATCTGATTCTACTTAAATGTTTCAGTCAATTGCTTGATTACGGCAACAGGAGATTTCTGCTCATAAAGAATGGCATATAAGGCATCTAATATAGGCATGTTGACCTGATATCTTTCGTTTATTTCATGGATGCACTTTGTTCCGTAATAACCTTCCGCGATCATTTCCATTTCCAACTGAGCCGTTTTAACGGAATAGCCTTTACCTATCATAGTTCCGAAAGTCCGGTTGCGGCTGAATCTGGAATAAGCCGTAACCAACAGATCCCCAAGATAAGCCGAGTCGGTAATATCTCTCGCTAATCCATGTACTGCATAAACAAAATTGCGCATTTCTTCTATGGCATTTGAAATAAATACCGCCTGAAAATTATCGCCGTATTTCATCCCGTGGCATATGCCGGCAACGATAGAATAGACATTCTTCAATACAGAAGCATACTCTATTCCTTCCACGTCTTCGCTACAAGAGCTTTTCAGGTAAGAATTCCTGAAGATACCGGATAGAATTTTTGCCTTTTCAATATCCCGGCATGCCAGCGTGAGGTAGGAGAGACGTTCAAAAGAAATTTCTTCGGCATGACACGGACCTCCTATAATGGCTATATTGTTTCCGGGAACGTGATAATATTCCGAAAAATAATCAGCGATCAGCATATTCTCATCCGGAACAATTCCTTTGATTGCTGAAATGATAAACTTATTGTCTAACGGCGCCTCTACCTTAGCTAAATGTTGCTTAAGGAAAGGAGATGGAGTTGCAAATATCAATGTGTCTGATTCACGGATTACGTCATTAATATCGGAATAGAAACGTATCTTGTCCGTATCAAAGTATACACTGGTGAGATAGGAGGGGTTGTGCCGCATTCGCGTAAAATCATCGATTTGTTCAGGTCTTCTCATATACCAATGAATAGTGTCCTGATTAGACAATATGATTTTAGCTAAAGCTGTGGCCCAACTACCACCACCCATAATCGCTATTTTTCCGGGAAAACTCATTTCGTTACTCTTATTTGGCAGCGTTTGCAATCCAGATTTCTACTGTTTCAGCAGTCGGATTCTGTAATCCCAACTTATGTTTTTTGTTTAACTCGCAGACTTCCTGCCTTAACTTGTTCGGATTGACATCTTTGAACAGATCAATCGTGATATAACCCGCTTTTTGAAGGGCAGGAATCCATTCGGCATCAATACCGATCGCTGTATATTTTTCTGCAGCGTCTTTCTTAATTGTCTTTTCCGGGCGCATTTGCGGGAAGAATAATACTTCCTGAATGCTTTCCTGTTCGGTAAGAAGCATCACCAAACGATCCATACCGATACCCATACCGCTTGTAGGAGGCATACCGTATTCCAGGGCGCGAAGGAAATCATTGTCGATAAACATCGCTTCATCATCTCCCTTTTCGCTTAGTGTCAGCTGATCTTCAAAACGCTCGCGCTGGTCGATCGGGTCATTGAGCTCGGAATAAGCATTGGCTAATTCTTTACCGTTTACCATCAATTCGAAACGCTCTGTGAGTTCCGGGTTGCTTCTGTGCTTTTTAGTCAGCGGAGACATTTCGATCGGATAGTCTGTGATAAATGTCGGTTGAATATAATTGCCTTCACATTTTTCTCCGAATATTTCATCAATCAACTTGCCTTTACCCATCGTTTCGTCCTGTTCGATGTGCAGCTCTTTGCAAACTTCACGCAGTTGTTCTTCAGACATTCCGTTAATATCAATGCCGGTATGTTCTTTGATGGCATCGATCATGGTCACTCGTTTGTATGGTGCCTTAAAGTCGATTTCTTTACCTCCGATCATCACCTTTGTTGTGCCAAGCACATCCAGACAGATTTTTTCAAGCATTTTCTCTGTCATACTCATCATCCAGTTGTAGTCTTTATAAGCTACATAAATTTCCATGCAGGTAAACTCCGGATTGTGCGTACGGTCCATGCCTTCATTACGGAAGTTGCGGCTGAACTCATAAACACCCTCAAAACCGCCTACTATAAGGCGTTTCAAGTAGAGTTCGTTAGCAATACGCAGATACAAGGGGATATCCAATGCATTATGATGTGTGATAAATGGACGGGCAGCAGCTCCACCCGGAATAGACTGTAATACAGGAGTATCTACCTCTAAATAACCGCGACTGTTAAAGAAGTTACGCATGGAATTGAATATCTTCGTGCGTTTGATGAAAATATCTTTTACGCCTTCATTGACCACTAAGTCAACATAACGTTGACGATAGCGCATTTCCGCGTCACTAAATCCATCGTATGTCACCCCGTCTTTTACTTTGACAACGGGCAATGGTTTGATTGATTTTGCCAGAATAGTAAATTCCTGCGCGTGAACCGATATTTCTCCCATCTGCGTGCGGAACACAAAACCTTTAATGCCGACAAAATCACCGATATCTGTTAATTTCTTGAATACCGTATTATATAGTTCCTTGTCTTCGCCGGGACAAATATCATCCCGGGTGATATACACCTGTATTCTTCCTTCCGTATCCTGCAACTCAACAAAAGAGGCTTTGCCCATGATGCGGCGGCTCATGATACGGCCGGCTATACAAACGGAACGTGGGGCATCTCCGTCTTTAAACGAGGACTTTATCTCAGTTGAATATGCGTTGGTTGGGTACTCTGCTGCGGGATAGGGATCTATGCCCAGTTGGCGGAGTTGTTCCAAACTGCCGCGTCTGATAATTTCCTGTTCACTAAGTTCTAATAGGTTCATTCTATTACTAATTTGTATATAACGAAGCAAAAGTACAAAACTTTTTGAACTTCTGATATATAAGCAGGCTTCCGTTTCTTTATCGGTTATAGCATAATGACCTTTGCCGTCTCTATGGTTTCTTTCCTTTTTGCATTGCCTTTAAAATGTTTTTAA
>DAIPZX010000058.1:0-9828 GCA_036781995.1 Massilibacteroides sp.
TGCCATAATCTTTTTAAGTTATATTCTGCAAAACTAAGCATTTGTTATTAATTAAACCTTTTGTAGTATGATAAAAACCCTAAATAGGTTATATTTGTAAATTTATTTTATCAAAATAGAGAAAATATTTATGGACATAAATACCGGTACGTTTGAGTATTTGTTTGAAAGTAGCTGGGAAGTTTGTAATAAAGTTGGAGGTATTTATACTGTCCTTTCTACGCGAGCTCATACATTGCAGGAAATATTTAATGATAAACTTATTTTTATAGGTCCTGATATTTGGGATGCTGAAACTACACCTGATTTTAAGCAAGATATATCCTTATATAATGATTGGGTTTCTTACGCAAAAGAAAATGAGAAGCTGAATCTCAAAGTTGGAAGATGGGATGTTCCGGGTCGGCCGGTAGTTGTTTTGGTTGATTTCAAACCGTTTTTTAAAGAACGGGATACTGTTTATTATGCTATGTGGGATGATTTTAAGGTTGATTCCGCGCAGGCTTATGGAGATTATGATGAATCCTGTATTTTTGCCTACACGACAGGCAAGCTGATTGAGAGTTTTTATAACTTTTATAAATTAAAAGGTAAGAAAGTTGGCGCCATTTTTAATGAATGGATGCTTGGAATGGGGGCTTTATATGTGAAAAAACATTTACCTGATATTTCGACTCTCTTTATTACCCATGCAACTTCGATCGGACGTTCAATAGCCGGTAATAATAAACCGCTGTATACTTATATGGAACAGTATAGTGGTGATCAGATGGCAGGAGAACTCAATATGCAAGCAAAACACTCTATCGAAAAACAGACTGCCCATCAGGTGGATTGTTTTACAACAGTAAGCGATCTTACCGCTTGGGAGGCTACTCATTTATTGGATAAATCGCCGGATATTGTGACGCCGAATGGGTTTGAACAAAATTTTGTGCCGCAGGGTCAGGCGTATGTCAAGAAGAAAGCGGCAGCCCGCGACACACTGAAAAATGTTGCCGAAAAGCTTTTAGGACACAACATTAGTTCGGATGCTCTGTTTGTTTCGATAAGTGGGAGGTATGAGTATAGAAATAAGGGTATAGATGTTTTTATTGAAGCGATGAACCGCTTGAGGACTTCGGCAGATTATACCCGCGAAACGGTTGCCTTTATTTTGGTTCCAGCCTGGGTGCGTGATGCCAGAGCCGATCTGAAAGAACTTACAGATAAAGATATAGAAACCTCTTATCCTTTACAGATGCCTTTCCTGACGCACTGGTTGAATAATATGAATGAAGATCGCGCGATTAATCAGATTCTACATTCCGGATTTACGAATAGTTCTGATGATAGCGTTAAAATAATTTTTGTTCCCTGCTATTTGGATGGTAAAGACGGCATCTTTAATAAACCATATTATGACATCCTGATCGGAATGGATGCTACGGTCTATCCTTCCTATTATGAACCATGGGGTTATACGCCTTTAGAAAGTATTGCCTTTGGAATACCTACAATTACTACTAATTTAGCAGGCTTTGGACTTTGGGCTAAAAAACATTTGTCCGGAGAAAAGATAGACGAAGGTGTAGTTGTTATCAACCGGACTGATGATAATTACGGAGACGTAGCGAATGCAATTTGTCAATCACTGAAAATCCTGTCCTTGAAAGATGCTGAAGAAATAAATAGAATTAAGGCTTCTTGTTTTGACTTGGCTGCGCAAGCGGAATGGCGTAAGTTTATTACTCACTATTTAGACGCTTTTCGTATGGCAGAGGAGAAATGCTTGAAAAGATCCACTCATGACTGTAATCTGAAATCAGAGTAATAATTTTATCTTAGTCAAGAGTGAAGAACGAATATTCTTTGAATCATAAACAAATTTGATATAATGAAAGTTAAAGTAAACAATGCGAATAGTCCTGTGTGGAAAGATGTGTATGCACAGGCTCAGCTTCCGAAAGAGTTGAACTCGCTTTACGAAATGGCCAATAATCTATGGTGGTCTTGGAATCATGAATGTGCAAAACTATTTAAAACACTTGATGAAAAACTTTGGAAATCTACAGATGGTAACCCGGTTCTGTTGCTTCAAAAGCTGTCTCATCAACGGATAGAAGAAATTATTTCGGATAAAATTTTAATGGCCGAGATTGAAGCGATTTATACGCTGTTCAGAGCCTATATGGATGTAAAACCCAACAGCACAAAACCATCTGTAGCTTATTTCAGTATGGAATATGGACTGACACATGTGCTTAAAATATATTCAGGAGGTCTTGGCGTATTGGCAGGTGATTACCTGAAAGAAGCAAGTGACAGTAATATTGATCTGACAGCTGTCGGATTCTTATATCGCTATGGTTATTTTACACAAAGCCTTTCAATGGAGGGTCAGCAGATTGCTAATTATGAGGCTCAGAACTTTGGCTCACTGCCAATTACGCAGGTAACAGATGCAGCCGGCAATCAGATTATGCTGGAAGTTCCGTATCCCGGACGAACAGTTTACGCCCTTGTCTGGAAAGTATCTGTTGGACGTGTTCCTCTTTATTTGTTGGATACTGATGTGCCTCAAAACAGCGAATGGGATCGTTCTATTACCCACCAGCTTTATGGAGGAGATTGGGAAAATCGTATGAAGCAAGAATATTTGCTTGGTATTGGTGGTATTTTGATGCTGAATAAATTAGGAATCAAGAAACAAATCTATCACTGCAATGAAGGGCATGCCGCATTAATAAATGCGCAACGACTTGCGGATTATGTGCAAAAAGATAAATTAGACTTTCAGGAAGCTCTTGAGGTAGTGCGTTCTTCGGCTCTTTATACAGTACACACTCCAGTGCCTGCCGGACACGATTATTTTGATGAAAGCCTGTTCGGGCGTTATATGGGAGAATATCCGGCTAAACTGGGCATTAGTTGGCAGGACTTTATTGACATGGGACGCGAAAATCCCGGATCAAATGAAAAATTCTCTATGAGTGTATTCGCGTTGAATACCTGTCAGGAAGCAAATGGCGTTAGCTGGCTGCACGGAAAGGTTTCGCAGAAGATGTTTGCACCGGTCTGGAAAGGCTATTTCCCGGAGGAACTACACGTTAGCTGGGTTACCAATGGTGTGCACATGCCTACATGGACTGCTACAGAGTGGAAAGATTTCTTTAAGAAATACTTCGATCCTAATTTTATCAATGACCAATCCAATAAAAAAATATGGGATGCAATCCAACAAGCTCCTGACAGTGAGATATGGGAAATCAGAAAGGCATTGAAGCATAAGTTGGTTTGTCATATCAAAGACGAATTTAAAGATAACTGGTTAAAGAATCAGGGAGATCCTTCCAAGGTGGTGTCGGTTTTGGAACGTATCAATCCGAATGCCTTGCTGGTTGGTTTTGGACGCCGTTTTGCTACTTATAAGCGTGCCCACCTTTTATTCACGGATTTAGACCGCTTGGCTAAAATTGTGAATAATGAACAATGCCCTATTCAATTTATCTTTACAGGCAAGGCTCACCCCGCGGATGGAGGCGGGCAGGGATTGATCAAGCATATTGTTGAAATCTCTCGCCGTCCGGAATTTCTGGGTAAGATTCTCTTCCTCGAAAATTATGATATGCAACTTGCCCGTCGTTTGATATCCGGAGTTGACGTATGGTTGAATACACCTACTCGTCCGTTGGAGGCTTCGGGAACATCCGGCGAAAAAGCCGAGATGAACGGTGTTCTGAACTTTTCTGTTCTTGATGGTTGGTGGTATGAAGGTTATAAAGAAGGTGCGGGTTGGGCTTTAACAGACAAACGCACGTATGACAATCAGCAATACCAGGATCAATTGGATGCTGCTACGATTTATCACATGCTGGAGCACGAAATTATCCCTACGTTCTACGCGAAGAATAGTAAGGGGTATTCTCCGGAATGGATACAATATATCAAAAACTCCATGTCTCAGATAGCTCCGGATTATACGATGAAGCGTATGCTGGACGATTATATTGATCGTTTCTATAACAAATTGGCAACCCGTTCTGCGGGATTGATCGAAAATAACTATGCGAAAGCACGTGAAATTGCTGCATGGAAGAAAGAAGTTGCTGCTAATTGGGATAGTTTCGAGGTAGAATCATTTTCCTGCGATAAAGATTTGTTTCATCTTGGACAGACCGTGGGAGAAGAATATACGTTCAATCTGGTGATTGACCGCAAAGACCTGAAAGGTATGCTGGGCGTTGATATGCTGGTGGGGCAAGATAATGCAGAAACGCATACCATAGATATTCTAAAGAAATTTGAATTCCAATTGATGAAAGAAGAAGGTTCTAAATTATATTTTGAATTAAAAATCACTTCGACAATTGCAGGAATGAAGAAATTTGCGTTTAGAGTGTATCCGGTAAATCCGGAGCTGCCTCATCGTATGGACTTTGCCTATGTGCGTTGGATTCAGATGTAATAAAGGACAAAACATGAGCATATAGAAAAAGCCGGTATTGAGTTTACTCTTGATACCGGCTTTTTCTATGTGTGTTCGGAAATGTTTAGAAAGAATAAGTCAATCCAATAGCAACTGTAAACGCATGGACGTCGTAGTCTCCTTCAAATTTTCTGGGTTGTTGTGTCAGTGTGGCTTTGTCGGTATAAGAACCTGTACGGCCAAATCCTGTTACATAATTAAATGCGAAATCAATAGAGAACGCATCTGCCGGACGGAAAGAAAACCCTGTTGTCAGCCCTAACTTATCCATACTGGGAGTTTCCGGATTCAGAAAATCGCTTTTCACCGGCGATTCATCAAAATACGCTCCTAAACGGAGGTCAAAGCGTTCTGTTACGGCATATTGCGAACCTACTCTGTAGATGATCGTGTTTTTATAATTTTTAGGTGCGCTGATGTTGAATTGACTTAAGCTTTCAGGACGAAATTCAACGTCTAACGACTTATAAGCACCCCAACCTACAAATTGTAATTCTCCGGAGAAAATCCATTTTGAACTAAGAGTGTAGGTGGCGCCGATGTTAAAATTCGATGGCAAGGGTAGTTCCGCATTCAAATATCCCATGTCCAAAGGGGGGATCTTTTCTCCCAATATAGGTTTCAATTCAGCTTCATTGGCATAAAACATCTTAGCTGTTCCTTCGCCTACCTTCATCTTAACCTTTGAACGATAAGAGACGCCTATTGTGATCTGGTCGTTGACATCAAACATCGCTCCGATATTATAACCTAATCTGATACCAGCATTACCTGATAATTCGGCATAAACAGGTGTTATATCTTTATATTTTTCAGCTAACGGTTTTAATTGAGGATTTGCTGTTGCCAGGTCTGCCATGTCTCCGGAAGAAAAGATCGCACGACTCAAAGAAAAATCACCAAACATAACCATCATGCCGGCTCCTATGCTTAAGCGGTCGAAAGGACGGTAAGATAGGGTGGGTTGGATAGAAAATGCTTTCAGCGAAATATCTTGTACCAGATGAGAACCTGCCCAATTCTTTCCCCAATTCATGGCGCTGCCATAAGGGGTATTCAGGCTTATTCCTGCCGAAAGGTTATCATAAATCTTAAATCCTGCATAGGCATAAAGAGGTGTGCTCGGGTCGTTGTCGCTATTGAATTTCTTTGTGCCATCTAATGTTGTGTATTTGGCTTTGGCAAATACGCCTGCGGCGCCGACAGAGAGATCTACTTGCTTGTCAAGAAAACCAAGACCTGCCGGGTTGAAATGCATGCTTTCCGCTCCTAACTTCATGGCTGCCCCGACATGTCCCATGCCGGATTGCTTTGTGCTCTGAACATTTACTTGATAGCCTTCTGCGGCGGCATAAGATATAGGAAGCATGGCTAAGCATGTGTATAGTAAAACTTTCTTCATAAATAATTTAATTAATTACACGTATGCGTTTTGCCTCTCAATTACGATTGCAAAACGCGTCAAAGATAAGATAGTTTTTTATAAAACTGCACACTTTGTGCAGAAATGTGCGTAAAAGCAAAACCTCCGGTGAATCACTTCAGCGGAGGTTTCTTTACACATTTTGAACATTTCTAATACTAACTAATACTATATGTGTAGGTTGTGATCTACAAATGACCCAACAGATACCCAAACAAAGGAAAACACTTGTTCGTGGCTCCCTTCCGTTTTTTATTTTATAAATCGACTTAATAATAAATGCCGATTCTCACCCTATACTCCCCGAGGGTGTAACCGTTATAATGAATGGCAGGTCTTCTGACTGGCTCTTGCTTCAACGCCTTCCCGATTTTACCAGTGGCAATAGTTTCTGTTGAAGCTGTTTGCAGAGCATCACAGCAGCGGGTCTGTCCAGGATTTCCACCTGATTCCCTTTTTAATCTTCTTATCTCCGATCAGAGATAAAAGAACCAATTCAAGGGCAAATATAGGAAAAAAAAGAATGCAAAGGAGAGAAGGGCAGTTATAATCAGAGCAACCGCATTTAAAATAGTATCGTCTGTATCCATTTGGTGTAGTACGTTTGCCCCGTATCCCGTACCATTATTCAATAATTCTTAATACCTTTGTGAGGGATAAGTCTGTCGTTTTTTCGGACTTATTAATAATGAAATGTTTATATGGCAAAAAAGAATAGTACGACAAAGCAGGGAAGTAGTTCGGAAGAAGGAAAGCTGAATTCGATAAAACTGTTTTTTACAAACGAACGAACTCGTTTCGTGACAGGGTTGGTAATCATGTTCTTTACATTATATATAGGTTTGGCTCTTATTTCATTTTTCTTTACAGGAGGGGCAGACCAGAGTAAAATAGAGCATGTGCCGGTCGGAGATTTATTGGCAAACCGGGGCTCGGTGGCAAACTGGACCGGTGTGAGAGGGGCTTACATTTCTGATTTGTTAATGAATCGCTGGTTTGGTATTTCTTCTTTTATGATCCTTTTCTTTTTTGCTTCCTGGGGAGCTAAATTGATGAGTCTTAAGCGTGTGGCGCTGTTCAGGCGATTCTTGTTTTCTGCGGTAATGCTTGTTTGGGGGTCTGTGTTTTGCGCGTTTTTCTTTATCAAGGGATATGAGGATTCTTTTATTTACTTAGGCGGACAGCACGGCTATTATATTTCGGAAATGCTGATTAATAATATCGGCATTCCGGGTACTTTGTTGTTGTTGATAGGTTCTTTTCTGATTATTTCGGTCTTTGTGTCCAAAAAAACAATTCCGTTCTTGCAGAAAGTCTTTACGTTTGGCTGGTTAAGCCGGTTTAAGAAAGGGAATAGGCAACCGGATTCAGAGGATGACGAAGGAAATGAGAATGACCGTGTTTTTGATACGGAAAGCGAGTTGGAAAAAGCCGAAAAAGAAAAGCCGGAATATGTGAGGAGACCGGATACGACAATTAATATACCCGAAGACGGAGAGCGTGTTTTTGAGATAACGGTTCCGGGAGACGAAGATGCTTATCTGCCGCCGGAGCCGGATACGACAAAAACAGCAGAAGATAAAGACCATGGGCAGGCATCTGCCGGAGAACCGGAGTTTACGGTAGAAGTCCCGGTCGGCGATGAGGAGTCTTTTGATGCTTCTGAAATGGGAGAATATGATCCGAAATTAGATTTGTCATCATTTCGCAACCCTACAATTGATTTGCTGAAGAAATATGACACCGGCGACCGTCAGGTAGACATGGAAGAACAGATCGAAAACCAGAAAAAGATCAAGCAGACGCTTGAGAATTTTGGTATCAATATTGCTTCTATTAAAGCTACGGTAGGTCCTACTATTACATTGTATGAAGTGATTCCGGATGTGGGTGTTCGTATCGCGAAAATCCGTAACCTGGAGGATGATATTGCATTAAGCTTATCGGCTCTTGGTATTCGTATTATCGCTCCAATGCCGGGTAAAGGTACGATCGGTATTGAAGTGCCGAACAAAGACCCTCAGATTGTTTCGATGCAGTCGGTGATCGGCTCGCGTAAGTTTCAGGAAAGCAAATACGATCTTCCTGTAGCTTTAGGGAAAACAATTACGAATGAAATCTTTATGTTCGACCTTTGTAAGATGCCCCACTTGTTGGTGGCAGGAGCAACCGGGCAAGGAAAATCAGTAGGCTTGAATGCAATCATAACGTCTCTCTTATATAAAAAGCACCCTTCTGAACTGAAGTTTGTTCTGGTTGACCCGAAAATGGTTGAGTTCAGTATTTATTCGTCTATCGAGAAGCATTATCTGGCGATGCTGCCGGATGCGGATAAGCCGATTATTACCGATTTTACGAAAGTGATCCAGACACTGAACTCCCTGTGTAAGGAAATGGACGACAGGTATGACCTGTTGATGAAAGCGCATACCAGAAATATCAAGGAATATAATGCGAAATTTATCAGTCGCCGCCTGAATCCGCAAAAAGGACATAAGTTTATGCCTTATATTGTTGTAATCATTGATGAGTTTGGCGATTTGATTATGACTGCCGGTAAGGAAATAGAACTTCCTATCGCCCGTATTGCCCAGAAAGCCCGTGCGGTAGGTATCCATATGATTATTGCTACCCAGCGTCCGTCTACCAATATTATTACCGGTACGATTAAGGCTAACTTCCCTGCCCGTGTGGCATTCCGGGTTTCGTCTATGATCGACTCGCGTACGATCCTGGATTCTCCGGGAGCGAACCAATTGATCGGACGCGGAGACTTGCTGTTCTCGCAGGGGAATGACATGACCCGCGTTCAATGCGCGTTTGTGGATACGCCTGAAGTAGAACAGATTTCGAATTATATCGGTGGTCAGGCAGGCTATCCTACGGCATTTGCTTTGCCTGAATATATCGGAGAAAACGATGGAGACAAAATGCCGGGAGCTGTTGACCTGTCAGACCGGGATCCGCTGTTTGATGAAGCCGCTCGTTTGATCGTGATTCAGCAACAGGGATCGACTTCTTTGATACAGCGCAAGTTTGCTATCGGGTATAATCGTGCCGGACGTTTGATGGATCAGTTGGAATCCGCAGGGATTGTAGGTCCGTTTGAAGGAAGTAAAGCCCGGCAGGTGCTTTTGCAGGATGAATATAGTCTGGAGCAATTATTAAACTCATTGAGAGAGAGATGAAGAAATTATTGTTTTTGTTGATGTTGTTCGTTTCGGTTGGTCTTTCGGCGCAAAACGCAGCCTCTATTTTGGATCAGGCAGCTAAAGCCTATGACGAGGCTAATGGCGTGAAAGCCGGATTCACGATGCGTATCCGTTCAGATAAGCAGCAGACAACCGAAAGTTTTGAAGGGGAAATCCAGATGAAAGGGAATAAGTTTACGTTGAAAACCCCCGATGTGCTGACTTGGTTTGACGGAAAAACACAATGGACGTATATGCTTCGTACGGAAGAGGTCAATGTGTCTGAACCGGATGGCGAAGAACTACAGTTGATGAATCCCGCCTTGTTGTTGAAAAATTACAAAAAAGGATTTGACACAGAGTATACAGGCGAAAGCACGGCGGCGAATGGCAAATCCGCTTATGATGTGACGCTTATCCCCCGTAAAAAGGGAAATGTGATCCGGGTGCAACTGCAAATTGAAAAACAATCCCATCTTCCTGCTTCCCTTTCCGTTGTCTCGAAAGACGGAATGACCGGCACGATCCGGATTATGGATATCCGGACCGGACTGAACCAACCGGATAGTCAGTTTGTTTTCAATACATCAGACTTTCCCGAAGCGGAAGTCATAGACCTTAGATGAAGTTAAAATATAAAAAATAGCTATATGACAACAGAAAAAGTACGTTGCCTGATTATAGGTTCAGGCCCTGCCGGATATACGGCTGCGATTTATGCTTCACGCGCCAACCTGGCGCCGGTA
>DAIPZX010000059.1:0-9739 GCA_036781995.1 Massilibacteroides sp.
ATCCGGCGGCAGACACATAAGCCCGGGCGCTCTTGGTTTCCTTCCCGGCTGTAAATGTTTTGCGGAAAAGTGGAGCCGGTTCATATTCTTTATCCTGACTATCGGTGATCCAACAGCCTGTCCAGTCTGAGTCAGACATCTTGGCTGTCTCAAACCAGGCTATTTCCGAAAGACGGCTTTTATTTCCTTGCTGATCCCAAACCGCTACCTGCCAGTAATAACGGGTATGCGGCTGTAGCGGCATACCTTCTGTATAGGTTTGCAGATGCTTCGGATCGGTTCCTATACTTATTTCATACCGGGACGGTGTGAAGTTATCGATACCACCGGCATATTCCCATGTAAATCGTGGATTTGGCGTATCCAAGCCTAACGGTTCGGTTAAATACTCGGTACGCAGATTAACCGGTTCCGTATTATTAACGCAGCTATTCAGCAGCAACACGCCCAATAGCAACACAATAGCCTTTCGTATAGATAGCATAGTTTTATTTTTAATTTGCCAATAAAGATACATACTTGTTTTATTTTTATATTCTTTCGGCATCTTCTATTTTTGACGGTCGTGCTTTTATCTTTTGAGGCTCCTCAAAAGTTTAAAAAGTATGTAGTCTTCGGACTTAACAATAATTATTTTACTAAAATAACGCACTAAACAAATTACAATCGATATATTTACCTCATAGTAATTAGTTCTAAAAAAACGACATAGTATGAAAACAGTTTATCTGGCTACGTTAGAGAACAGTTCTCAAGCGAGCATCGTGCAAAGTGCACTGATCAATGAAGGAATCGAATCCTTTTTGAAGAATGAGATTCTATCCACAGTAATCAATACACCCGGTTTTCAGATTGAAATCGAGGTTGCAGAAGAAGATTATGAGAAAGCTTTAGAAGTTTTAAAAAATGGTTTCCCATACTTAGTTGACGATTCTCTTTGAAATATACCATACATATGGTATTTACAGATGCTCTTTCTAATGGTAAATTTGCATGACCAAAGTAAATTGAATTATATAAAATCAAAATAATTATGGCAAAGATTGCAAAGAAACTAACAGACCTTGTTGGCAACACTCCTTTATTGGAGCTGTCGAATTACAATGAGAGTAAAAATATAAAAGCGCATTTGATTGCGAAGCTGGAATATTTTAATCCGGCAGGAAGCGTAAAAGATCGTATTGCTTTAGCGATGGTCGAAGACGCCGAGCAAAAAGGTTTATTGAACGCTGACTCTACAATTATAGAGCCTACCAGCGGTAATACAGGAGTAGGATTAGCATTCGTAGCTTCAGCTAAAGGATATAAACTGGTTCTGACCATGCCCGAAACCATGAGTATAGAACGCCGCAATCTGCTGAAAGCATTAGGAGCCAATCTTGTTTTGACACCGGGACCGGAAGGAATGAAAGGCGCTATCGCAAAAGCAGAAGCATTAAATCGGGAAATACCCGGATCTGTCATTCTGCAGCAGTTTGAAAACGAAGCGAACCCCGCAATACACAAGCGGACTACAGCGTTGGAAATATGGAACGACACGGATGGTCAGGTTGATTTCTTCGTAGCCGGTGTTGGTACAGGAGGAACCATCAGCGGTGTTGGCGAAAAACTGAAAGAACTGAACCCGAACATCAGGATCGTAGCTGTAGAGCCGGCAGATTCTCCTGTTCTATCAGGAGGAAAACCGGGTCCTCATAAGATTCAGGGCATTGGAGCAGGTTTTATACCTAAAACCTATCATAGCAACGCAGTGGATCAAGTCGTTCAGGTTTCCAATGACGACGCGATCAGAACCAGTCGCGAGCTATCAAAGAAAGAAGGGTTATTAGTCGGAATCTCTTCCGGAGCAGCCACTTATGCAGCCACACAATTAGCCCTTCTTCCGGAGAATGCAGGTAAAAACATTGTTGTACTATTGCCGGATACAGGCGAGCGTTATCTCTCCACCGTGCTTTACGCATTTGATGAATATCCACTCTAATCATTCTTTTCTCAGATAATAAAGATTACACGCCATTCATATCAACAACAGCAAAAGACCATTCAATAGTCACAAATTCACCTTTCTATCTGGAAACTCCGAACGAACTGATCGGTTATGCTGAGGAGATCGCGTTGCTGCGGGGGTTGTATGAAGAAGGTGTATAATTAAATAACTGTTAGTTTCGCAAATTTAAGCAGTAGTTGCTTTACGCCGGAGTGGTCAAACTGTACGGTTGCTTTTGCGTTGCCGCCTTCTCCTTCGAGCGCCGTTATTTGTCCTTCGCCAAAACGTTCGTGGCTCACACGTGTACCTAACGTTAGTTCGCCTATTGATGTAACTCCACCGGAAGCAGCTGTTTCGGGAGATATTTTGCTCAGTTTTCGATAAGAAACGGGGGTGGTTCGTTCAACAGGCTTTTGTCGTTCATGTGAGAACATAACCGGTTCGGGAACTCTTTCTGCCGATAAGGGAACAGGGGCATCTAAAAACACGGGGTCGATATCTTTGAGAAAGCGACTGGGGATACCAATCATGCTCTTCCCGTTTCTGAACCGGCTCTTGGCGTAGGTTAATATGCAGTTTTCTTCTGCCCGGGTTATGGCAACGTAAAACAGACGACGTTCTTCTTCCAATGCCCGCAAACTATCTTTCGACATCATGGACGGAAAGAGGTCTTCTTCCAAGCCGACAATAAATACATTCTTAAATTCCAGTCCTTTGGCGGCATGAACAGTCATAAGCGTGATCTTATCCGCGTCTTGTTCTTTGTCATTATCCTGGTCGGTCAACAAAGCTACTTCAGAAAGGAAATCGGTTAACCGGACGGTTTCATTACCTTCTTCACGCTTGATTTCACTGTATTCGAAAATCCCTTTAATCAGCTCCTGTACATTTTCAAACTTACTCTGTCCTTCCACCGAAGTATCTTGTGCTAAAAACGACATGATACCGGTTTCTTTCATCAGGATATCCGCGATCTCTTCTAAAGATGCAGATTGGTTCTTTTCCTGAAAAGAAAGCATCATTTCTTTAAACTGTTGCAGTTTTCCGGCTGTACCGCGGTTTACAGGCAAAGCGTATTCCAAGGGATCGCTAAGCACTGTCCAAGGGCTAACGTTATATTCCGTAGCAGCTTCCAAGAGCTTGGAGAGAGTCGTATTGCCGATTCCACGAGCAGGAAAATTAATCACACGCTTCAAAGCCTCCTCGTCATGCGGATTTACGACTAAACGGAAGTAAGAGATAATATCTTTGATCTCCTTCCGCTGATAGAACGAAAGTCCACCGTAGATACGATAGGGAATATTATGCTTGCGCAAGGCTTCTTCAAGAATACGGGATTGCGCGTTTGTACGATAAAGTACCGCAAAATCCGAAAAATTATAGGAACGGTTCTCACGACGTAATTCCAGTACTTTTGTTGCTACCGTATAAGCCTCTTCATAATCCGAATAAAGTGAAATAAGTCCGAGTTTACTTCCGGGTTCTTTTTCCGAATAAACTTTTTTCTCAATCTGTTTTTCATTTTTATGAATTAAGCTGTTTGCCGCATCCACTATATTACGGGTAGAACGATAGTTACGCTCCAGTTTGAAAATTCGGCAACCCGGATATTGACTTTTGAACTGGAGAATATTATCAATGTTTGCCCCGCGAAAAGAATAAATACTCTGGGCATCGTCTCCAACCACACAGATACGGCCATGCTGTTCACTAAGTCGAAGCACAATCAAGTGTTGCGCGAAGTTCGTATCCTGATACTCATCGACCAAAACATACTGAAAGAAACTTCTATACTTATTCAATACCTCCGGATGATCACGGAAAAGAATGTTTGTCTGCAACAGTAAATCGTCAAAGTCCATGGCTCCCGCCTGAAAGCAACGCGATTGATACCGCTTGTAAATCTCCCGTATCAATGGAACTTTACTTCGTATATCTCCCTCAATAAGTTCTTTGCTTTGTTCATAAGCCTTGTAGGTTACTAAAGCATTCTTTGCGTTTGATATTCTATCCTGTACCATGCCGGGACGGTAAAGTTTATCGTCCAGTTGCATTTCCTTAATGATGGATCTGATGAGGCTTTTAGAGTCTGTGGCATCATAGATTGTGAAGTCGGAAGGATAGCCCAGATGGTTTGCCTCAAAACGAAGGATTCGGGCAAAGATAGAGTGGAAAGTTCCCATCCAGAGACGGCGTGTAGCCTCAGGTTCGGTCAGTTTAGCGATACGCTCCTTCATTTCACGAGCGGCCTTATTCGTAAATGTTAACGCTAATATACACTGCGGTGGAATCCCCCGACTAAGCAAATAAGCTATTTTATACGTAAGCACCCTTGTCTTACCCGATCCTGCTCCGGCAATAACCAATGACGCTCCGTCAACATATTCCACCGCTTCACGCTGGCTGGTATTCAACTGATCTAAAAACTCTTTCACTATATCTACGATTTTACAAGTGGACAAAGTTAAGAATTAATCAAAAGAAACACCCCTGTCACGCAATGTATGCATAACAGGGGCGTATTATTTTTCCAAAACAAGACGCGTTTCATCCAAACGCGTCTTTCAAATCTTGTTCAAAGCGAGCTATATCTTCTCCTGTTGTATCCCATGAAGTCACTAATCTTATTTCATAGTTTGCTTCGTTCCAAAAGTAAAAATAGTATTTTTCTCTTAGTTTACGCGCAATCTCCGCAGGAGCAGTAAAAAACAATTGATTGGTTTCCGGTTTTTGCGTGAATTTTATTTCCGGATACGCTTTCAGTATACCATATAATTGAGCTGCAGCCAGATTCGCTTTAAGCGCATTTTCCAACCACAGATTATTTTCAAGATAGGGAATAAACTGAGCGGATAAATACCTCATCTTTGAAGCTAACTGAGCGGATTGCTTGCGGTAATATTGCAGATACGCTGTCAACTCCGGACGAAAGGAAACAACTGCTTCACCCATCATCATACCGTTTTTAGTTCCTCCAAAACTTAATATATCTACTCCGGCATCAACAGTTACACGGCGCATATCACAATTCAGAAAGGCACAAGCGTTTGCCAAACGGGCTCCATCCATGTGAAGGTACATATCATACGAATGCAGCAGATCCGCAATCTGACGTACTTCATCAATGGTATAAACCGTTCCCAATTCTGAAACCTGAGAGATATATACTGCCTTAGGTTGCGGATGGTGGCAAACGCCAAAGTTTACTAACCGCTCTTTGATTTGTTCGACGGTCAGTTTGCCGTCTGCAGTTGGGACAGGCGTTATTGTGGCACCGGTCATACGAGCGGGAGCACCACATTCATCCACATAAATATGAGCTGTTTCTGCACAGATAATACTGTTAAACGAACGAGTGACGGCTTGTAAAGCCACAGAATTTGCTCCGGTTCCGTTAAAAACAAAGAAAGGGGAAGCTTTTTCACCAAATGTTTCTTTTACTTTACATGCCGCTTTTTCTGTCCATTGATCGTCGCCATAGCCAACAGCATGATTCTCATTTGCTTTGGTAATAGCCTCTATAACCAAAGGATGTACGCCGGAATTATTGTCACTTGCAAAACTTCTCATTTTTATTCGTTTAAATTAAATATAAAATTCTATCGGATCATGTCTATTTAACATACTCCGTATGCTAATGTCTGCTGTTTGCTGTACTAAGGAATAAGGAGGAACACTTTGGGTCAGCCAGGCGTTTCCGCCAATCACGGAATCATGCCCGATAACGGTATTTCCACCCAAGATGGTCGCACCGGCATAGATCACCACATTATCCTCAATAGTCGGGTGTCTCTTCTTATTACTCAGATCTTTCGTCACGAATAAGGCTCCCAGAGTTACACCCTGATAGATTTTCACGTTGTCGCCGATAATCGTTGATTCACCGATTACAATTCCGGTTCCGTGGTCTATATAAAACGAATTTCCTATTTTCGCTCCGGGATTTATGTCTACTCCTACTTTTGAGTGCGCATATTCCGAAAACAAACGTGGTATGATAGGTACCTGTAATTCGTATAGCTCGTGCGAAATCCGGTATACGGTCAAAGCAAAGAAACCGGGATAAGCAACCATTACTTCTTCCACAGAGTTGGCGGCAGGGTCATTCCGGCTGAACACGGTCGCTTCATCATAAAGCTGCTCCTGCATCCAGGGTAATTTTTCAAGAAATATATCCGCTGCTTCTTTGGCTCTTTCCATTCCGAGCAGAACCGACATATTTTCTACCAATACCGAATAGAATTTATACAGCCCGCGCTCTCCCGTTATTTCATTGGCACAGATAGGGAATAACACATGATCAACAAGCGTATCCAATGCGTCATAGAGTTTCTTTTTATCAATCGCCAGTCCCTTTGATTTAGACATCAGTTTTCCCGCAATAGCTGTAATATCCGCCATCTTCTCTGTTATTAGTTTGCAAATGTAAGAAATTGTAATCATTTGCTAAACATATCTCATACAATATAAGCAATAGGCAGACTCCTCATCAGGGCAAACGCATTTAACGCCCACTTTCTTTTAGCAAGGATATAATACGGTTATTCAACTCATTGGCCCGGAGCAATTCTTCCAAAGTCAGATGCATACGATAGCGCCAATAATAGTTGGTCTGTGCCGGAATATTAATCCGTTCGGCCTCTGCGTCTGGTCGTTTCAGATCATCATCAGTTGCCAGCCAATCCTGCCAGGGAATGATCACCAACATGGCGGGAGATGCTAAATGGTTAGTAACGATATGCGTTGCCAATTTCCCTGAACATTCGCATGGGGCTTCTCCCTGCTGTTTTAATACAATAGTATAGTAACGCTGTGTCTTCTGCCGGTCTTCTTTCCACCAACTACGAAGAGGGCTCATATCGTGTGTAGAGGTAGTGCAGACCGAGAAATAAGGCAAATCGGTCAAATCGGCAAATTCCACTCCGTATTTTTTGGGCATCCGTTCTATTTCCAGACTTAATAACCGAAGTTCATTCATTACTTCCGGCACGGTAGCAGGAATCATACCCAAGTCTTCGCCGCAAACAAGCATTTCTGTCGATTCTATCAAAGGACGTAATTTACGGAAAGCCCGGTTTTTCCAGAATTCATTATGTCGATGATAAAAGAAATCGGCATACAAACGGTCGAAAGCTTGCTTTTCGCCTTCATTCAATTCTTTATACAGATAAGAGGCAGAGGCAGAAATACGCGGATGGTATTTATCCGTCTCATGCGGGTCTTTCAAAAACAACACTTCATTAGCTATGGCATAGAGTCCAAGCTTAATTTTTTGTGCTTTATCTTCTTTCTTTCCGTCAAACAGCTTTTCGATTTTCCGCTGTGTATCACAAAAAGGCTTTAACACAAAATGATGAGACGATGATTGTGCGAGATAGCTCCCCAACACTTCATTCACATATTCTCCGAACAGATCCGGCAGGCAGGATTCAGATATTCGCGGAGAAATAAACCGCTTTTCATCAAACCGAAGACCGGCTCTTTCGATTTCCTCGACAGACAATGGTAAAGCCGGATTAAAATGCCCGCAAAGTCCTTGTACATACTCCTCCGGGATTTCCCAGATACGGAAAAAGCCAAGTATATGGTCGATGCGGAACGAATCAAAATAATCATTCATTTTCGCAAAACGCTTCTTCCACCAGCTATAACCGTCTTTCTCCATCACCTCCCAGCGATAAGTGGGGAAGAGCCAGTTTTGTCCATTGGCAGAAAAGTCATCGGGCGGTGCTCCGCTCTGTCCATTCAGATTAAAGTAATCCGGCTCCGTCCAGACTTCCGCGCTCAACCGGTTTACACCGATCGGCAAATCACCTTTCAACACAATCCCCTTTGCGCGGGCATAAGCCGTCACCTCACGAAACTGTTTATCCAAAACATATTGAAGGTAATAATTAAACGCGATTTCAGGATAAGCGGGATGCTTCGGAGAGCACAGTTTATTTATGGCGGCTTTGTCATAAACCGCATATTTTCCCCATTGGCTAAAGTCTGCTGTTTTATGTAAATCCGTCAGATAGCAGTAAGCTCCATAGGGAATCAGCCAGGAATTATTCTGCTCAAAGAAACTTAGAAAATCTTCATTCGCCATCAGCCGGCTAAGGCCTTCCTGCTCTACAAATTCCCGGCAATAAGCTATTTTAGTTTCAACAACAGATTCATAATCAATTTCATCTTTTTCATTGAGTTCTCTCTGGCGAAGATGATAATCATGTTTTCTTTCCTCATCCTTCAACTCACCCATCCTGTCCAAGTTAATATACATCGGATGCAAAGCATAAATAGACATCGCGCTATAAGGATAGGAATCCAGCCAGGTATGTGTCATACGGGTATCGTTCATCGGCAATACCTGTATGATGCATTGTCCTGTTTTTTCCGCCCAATCGACTAACAGATGCAAATCTCCCAGATCTCCTACGCCATAACTCCGTTCCGAACGTAACGAAAACACAGGAATAACCGTTCCCGCTCCTTTCCATAACGGGATATGCTGACCATGCCGAAAACACAAGCCGGAAAAACAAACGCACTCCTCATCCGTCAGGAAAGGGTATTCCATCACCCGGTCTTCGCCGTCTTCCCAAACACATTGGGCAGGATCTTCCTCGTCACACAGTAGGAATTTATAATTCAAAGGAAAGGCCAGTTCCGAAGCATCTATGGTTACACGCCAAAGAGTTCCTCCGGCAGGATACATCCGTACGGCCCGTTCCGGCAACCAATTTCCTACTTTTTCATGATTGCCGGTAAAAGCAACATATTGCCTTTTTCCCACTCGGGGAGCAAAAACAGATAGCGTTAATTGACCTTTATCACACCCATCTGCTACAGAAGGTGCGGAATGCGCAAAAATAGCTTTTGTAAAAGCAGAAGAATAAAACGGCAAATCAGCAGGAGGATTTTGCCAGGCATCATAAAGCCGGTAGCACATCTTGTTATCATCCGTTTTCAGGGAATGCCCTCTACTCCATTCTCTACGGGCTTCTTTCCCTTCGGTTTTCACCAGATAATAATAGTCTATGCATTGGACATGATTCGGTATTTCAAGTTCATACATCCATACACCATCACCCGAAAAGAGCATATCCGGAGCTACAGCCTCTTCCCATTGCCCTAATTCCGGGACAGACCCGACAATAGCCAAAGACTGCCCCCAGGCTGTATTGTATTTAATTGTAAATATAACTCTCATCACCTGCATTAATCAGCATCTCAAAAGCTGAATGTATAACCTACACTGTAAAATATATTATTAGAGTAAGGAGAATTTTTATCTTGAATAACATCATATTGAATCATGGCAATAACAGGTCCCAAACGCACACCTCCGCCAAGTAGTACAGAAGGAACAAACTCATTACTTTTCAGCTTACCATTCCGGCTATCCTGAGACCGCCACATACGGCTTGCTTCCGGCTGAACACTCAACACAAGATATTGCATCGGATAAAACCGGCCGAACACATTCATCCCAAAGTAGCTGGCATGATAGTCATACTTTCTGTGATCAATCGAAATATCATCTTTATAATAGGTATAAGAAACACCCGCTCCGGCGGTTAAATAAGGAGAAAGCCTGTATCCCACCTGAGGAGAAACATTAACAACCGTATAATCTCCGAATTGCAAACCAACACCCCCGCCTATCTCAAGCTTGGAACGATCGAAGCTCTGTGCGTAAGAACCCAATACAGCGGCAAAACATAATATCGTAAGTACTAAATATCTCATAACCCTTTTGTTTTTTAA
>DAIPZX010000060.1:0-9720 GCA_036781995.1 Massilibacteroides sp.
TATTAATTATTAAATGTTTAATTGTAAAATTACAATAAATTATTATTCATCAGACGATTCGAAATCAAATTCAAAATCGAAATTGTCATTCATATAAGAAGTGCCTGTAAATTCCTGCATATCGCGGCGATCTTTCTTGGTGGGTCTACCCATTCCTTTCGATCGATCCACAAAACCGGAGATACGATTCATTTCCAATAATTCATATTGATCGGGAGTTGTTACGTTTTCCAGATATTCGGAAACCAACTTTGCCCCCATCCTGCGTTCGGTTAACGCCAATACTTTAAAAGAATAAGTAACAGGCGGCTTGCGTACCTGGATAATATCACCGACTTTAATCATCCGGGAGGCTTTTACATTTACTCCGTTTATAACAATACGGTTTTTCTTGCAGGCTTCTGTTGCAATAGTCCGTGTTTTAAAAATACGGGTTGCCCACATCCACTTATCTATACGTACTTCATGCATAGCCTTACTTATGATTATACTGATTCATCGTAATTTGCATACCTGCCAAACAGAAGCTACGCATTATCTCAACAGCCTGCTTCTGCTTTTCCGGCATTACGGATAATTCTTCCGGCGTAAACTGTCCGAGAACGTATTCGATCTGTCTGCCGCGCGGAAAGTTATCTCCAATACCAAAACGCAGACGGGCATACTCCTGCGTGCCCAACAACTCCTGAATATTACGCAACCCGTTATGCCCCGCATCACTCCCTTTAGGTTTCAAGCGAAGAGTTCCATAAGGCAAAGCCAGGTCATCCACAACGATCAGAAGATTCTCTACCGGAATATTTTCTTTCTGAAGCCAATATCTTACAGCATGTCCGCTAAGATTCATAAAAGTATTCGGTTTTAATACCACCGCTTCTTTATTTTTTATCTTGCACCGGGCAATAGCCCCATACCGTTCTTCTCTAAATCCTGATCCGGCATCTTCCACCAAACCATTGACGAGACGAAAACCTATATTATGGCGGGTTCCCAAATATTCAGAACCGATATTTCCTAACCCTACAATCAAATATTTCATGATTCAATTATAAAAGAAAAGGGGAAGTACATTCAAACAGAATGTTCCTCCCCCTTTTTATGTTTTTATCTGTTAGTAAATGCAAACGGCTTATTTGCCGGCAGTGGCAGCAGCACCACGAGCAGCACGAGTCAACTTAACAGCACATACTACAGCATTTTTTGCATTCATAAGTTCCAAACCCGGGAACTGAAGAGAACCAACCTGTATTGTTTTACCTAATCCTAATGAATCGATATTTACAACCAGTTTTTCAGGGATCTGTGTATAAATTGCTTTTACTTTAAGTTTTCTCATTTCAAGACTTAATTTACCCCCTGCTTTAACACCTTCGGCGTGTCCTTCCAATGCTACAGGAACTTCAACAACGATTGGCTTTTCATCAAATACTTCCAGAAAGTCAATGTGCAGAATTTCGTCTGTTACCGGATGAAATTGAACATCTTTCAGAATTGCTTTTACCTTTTTATTCCCTTTGATCTCCAATTCTACAATATAGATTTCCGGCGTGTAAATTAATTTACGTACGCCGTCTTTAGATACAGTTAAATCTGTTACAAACACACCACTGTTAGATTCTAATTCAACTAATTTATCTCCTTGTAAAATTTTACCTTCATAAGGTAATACAACAGGTGAACTTCCATACAATACGGCAGGAATCAAATTTTGTTTACGCAATTCTCTAACGGCTTTTTTTCCAAGTCCGCTTCTTACTTCTCCTTCTAATTGAAATGTTTTCATTTTTCTTTTTTTGTGTTACTCAAAATTAGCGCTTCCTAATTTCCCATCACACGATGCTGGGTATAAAAAAGCGTGGCAAAGATACGTCTTTATTTTTATCCTACAAGCGTTTAGGTCAGATTGTCTTCTCCACACTCCACACAAAAGCGCGTAACCCCTGTGCTTCGGTAGCCATATCCAAGGCATGGAGCGTTTCGAGCAGTTTATCTACTTTCTCGTCATCAATGATTGTCAGGATTGCAGAATTCATTGTCGCCCAGGCATGACTTCCGTAATGAGGGATTCCGGTTTTTGTACCTCTGCCTCTTACATTATTATTCCAGGAAGTATATCCGCGAATGTTCTGTTTGTCTAAAATCGATACGATATTATCAAAATAAGCCTGATTGAATGATATAAATACAGCTTTCATATTATTTCTTTATTTTATCCGGGAAAGAAAGAGAAAAGTCTTCCTTCCCGGATGAAGTTTTATGCTATAGATTCAGATGCACGTAGTCTTTTCTTATGCTTTCTACGTCTGCGCTTGATACCGTTTCCTGCGAATACGCAATATACTGTAGGAACAATAATCAGCGTAATCAATGTCGAAACGGCAAGTCCCCAACCTACTGTGATACCCAGCGAATGCCACATTTCAGCGCCTTCTCCTTGTCCTATTGCCATCGGGATCATACCTAATACAGTAGAAACAGAGGTCATCAACACCGGACGAAGACGGGATTTACCTGCAGCGATAACGGCTGTGATAACACTCATACCTCTTTCACGGCACAGAATCGTGTAGTCTACCAACACAATACCGTTCTTCACCACAATACCCATCAACATGAGCACCCCGATCAAGGCCATTACTCCAAGAGGCGTTTGCGTCAGGAATAATCCGAGAATTACTCCGGTAAATGCAAACGGAATGGAAAACATGATAATAAACGGGTCTACCATAGACTCAAACTCAGCCGCCATAACGATAAACACCAATATGATGATCAGTAACAACAATATACCCAAATCGGTAAATGTATCTTGTTGGTCTTCGAATGTACCGGCAAGTGCCCAGTCCACATCTGAAGGCACGTCTATTTTTGACATCTCGGTTCTCGCTGAAGCCACGATATCACTTAACGCGGCCCCCGGAGCAGCAACTGCCGTTACGGTAATAACACGCTCGCGATTCTTTCTTTCAATCGTTGGAGGCGTCATTCGTTCAACCACATGACCAACGTCACGAAGACGAACACCTTTGCCCTGGTTATTGACGATCAATATATTTTCAATATCCTCTACAGACTGACGGAATTCCGGCGCGTATCTTACACGAATATCGTATTCGTCACCATCCTCACGGTATAGAGAAGCAACAGCACCATTGATACGGTTTCTTAAGAAGGAAGCGGCAGTAGAAACATTTAATCCGTTGATTGCCAATTTTTCACGATCAAAATCTACCTGATATTCCGGAATATACTCACCTCTACTGATCGTTACCTGAGAACAGCCTTCCACTTCACGCATGCGTTGCGCAACCTCATTTGCCACAGCATCCGTCTCCGCAAAGTCGAAACCGTAGATTTCAATATCCACACCACTTTCTCCACCCATTCCGCCATCACCTCCGGCAAGCACCTGAAATTCGCGGATTTCTGTGTATTCAGCCAAATCCTGACGCATCATATCACAGATTTCAACCAATCCTCTATCGCGTTGCGCAACACTGGTCAAGCTGATATAACCGGAGATAATATGAGATCCGTTATCACTCATCTGAGCAAATGTATTATCGGAGTCTGCCTGTCCTTCACGCAAACTCAACATCGTTATTTCCGGATATTTTGCACGAAACTTTTTATCAATATCCAATGTCAGATCCCGTGCTATTTCCTGACGGGTGCCGATCGGCAGCTTGATATTAACCGAAATACGTCCGTTATCCTGCGTAGGGAAAAATTCCGTTTTTAGCATAGGAGTAAGCATTAAACTGCCGCCAAAGATCACGAATGCACCCACAACAACAGTTTTTCTATGCCGAACAGCCCAGCCCAAGAAACGGGAATAACCATCATCCAGTGCATCCAATCCTTTTTCTATCGGCTTAAAGAACTGATTATACAGTTTGCCTCTCGTTGGATTCAGACGCAACATCTGCGAACACATCATCGGGGTAAGCGTAAGACCAACTACTGTTGATATGATCATAATAATAGATACGATCCAACCTAATTGTTCAAACAACACACCCGCCATACCGGTCACCATTGTAAGCGGCAGGAACACAGCCAACATGGTCAGGGTCGAAGCAACTACAGAAAGAGCCACTTCGGTTGTACCATGCACAGCAGCCTGCTTGGGTTCACTTCCCCGTTCAATATGGGTCGTGACGTTTTCCAATACCACAATCGCATCATCCACCACCATAGACAAGGCTATGATAAGCGAACTGAGCGAGATAATATTTAATGTATTTCCGGATGCCAACAGGTAGATAAAACTTGCCACCAACGAAATCGGGATAGCCAACATAATGATAAATGTAGCTCTCCAACGACCGAGAAACAAGAACACAACAAGCATTACAACTATAAATGTAATCAGAATAGTCTCAACCAAACTGTCAATTGTATTCAGGATGTTCGTCGATGTATCAATAATGGTATCCAATTTGATATCCGAAGGAAGCGTTGCGACAATATCAGGCAATCTGTCTTTTACTTTATTCGCAATCTGCACAGAGTTTGCACCCGATTGTTTTTGAACAATAATCATACCTCCGCGTGTACCATTATTGAACGATTCCTGAGCACGTTCCTGAACAGAGTCTTGAATGGTAGCCACATCACGCAGGTAAACAACTTTGCCATTCTGAGAAGCTACGACAAGATCCAACATTTCATTTGCATCGGAGAATTCTCCCTGTACACGTAACGAATAAGTATTTGAACCTATATCAATACTTCCGCCCGGTGTATTTCGGTTTTCCGCGCCAATCAAAGCGGTGATTCCCTCAATAGTTACGCCATAAGCTTCCAACTTGTTGGGGTCACAATAAATCTGCACTTCACGAATCGGCGTTCCCGCAATAGAGACAGCCCCTACTCCACTGACACGGGCTAACGTATTAGCCACCTTATCATCCAGAATCTTATACAAGGCATTCATGCTTTCTTCTGCCGTAACAGAGAGGATAAGCACAGGAATATCATCTGTACCAAACTTAAAGATAATAGGCGTACCAACGTCATCCGGCAAGGCCGACTGAATCACGTCGAGTTTATCCCGGATATCGTTCGTTGCGACATCGATGTCGGTTCCAAACTCAAACTCCAGTGTGATTACAGAAATATTTTCTCTGGATTGTGAGGTTACGTTTTTCAGGTTACTCACCGTATTCAAAACGTTCTCTAAAGGCTTGCTGACGTTCATTTCTATATCAGAGGCGCTTGCCCCATTATATGAAGTCATCACTAATATGGTGTTCGTTTCTATATCCGGCAACAAGTCCACAGAGAGTCTGCTCAGTGAAAAGATACCAAATATAACGATAGCCACAAAGATCAACGAGGTTGATATCGGCTTTCGTACAGCGGTTGAATATAAACTCATCTTCTTTTAATATTATTGTACAACTTCAACTTCAACTCCATTTATCAAACGGGTTTGTCCTGACACAACCACTTGATCTCCATCATTCAAACCAGACAAGATTTCATAGCGGTCATTCATACGTCTTCCCAATTGAACCTTCTCAAACGAAACCTTACCATTATTATATACATAAACGTATCGGTCTCCGGATCCGGCTTGTTTAACAATCGCCAGGTCTGATACAACGATGCGTTCCAAAATACCGAAACTCAAAGTCACACGGGCAAACATTCCCGGACGAACGCGTTCATCGGCATTGTCAATCTTCAGTTCCACAGGGAAAGTACGGGTAGAAGCATCGACTGTAGGGTAAATCAAGCTCACTTTTCCGTTAAATGTCTCTCCCGGATAAACATCCATTCTGATGTTCACATCCTGTCCTTTTTTCACCGAAGTAAAATAGGTTTCCGAAACGTTTACCATCAGCTTCACAGGGCGGATTTGTTCTACTGTATAGATTGGTGTTGCACCACCGTATAAATCACCGCTATCGTAATTACGCGCTGTAATAATTCCTGAAATCGGACTTAACAGTTTGCTGTTTTCTTCCAGGTTTCTGTACATTGTGCGAGTTACATCAAGTTGAGTTTTCAAAGCATCCCAACTTGATTTAGAAGCGCCTCCAACTTTATAAAGTTCGTCAATACGATTAAACTCAAGTTCTTGATTGTCTAACTGGATCTTCGTTTGTTTCAAATTTGTTTCATCCATGGTTGCCAACAACTGTCCGGCTTTTACATGATCGCCCACCTCTACCTCCAGCTTCAGGATACGTCCCGGAGCTTGTGGCGCTATATTATTTATAATGTTAGGCTCAACCGTAGCTGTAAACTCTTGCGATTGGTCTACCGACTGGATACGCACCGTTTCGATCTTTACTTTAGGTTTCTCCTCTTCAACAACTACATTTTTCTTTTCACCAGAACAGGAAGCCAGTAGAGCTAATGCTATTGCAGGTAATAAAAACAAATTTTGATTCGCTTTCATATTCTTATTTTTCATTATATTTTTCAATTAATTTATTTTGTCATTTGTCTTGCCAAGCACTTTATCCAACTCTGATTTAGCAACCATGTAGTCATAAATAGCCTGATTAAAATTAAGCTTAGACTGGGTTAATGCCAACTCTGAATCATTCAGTTCCAACAAAGTTCCGGCTCCGGTATCATATCTCTTCTGAGCAATTGCATATCCTTTTTCAGCTTGCATAATACCTTTTTGAGCGGCATCAAAACGTTTCACGCAGGTAGACATATTGTCTAAGGATTGTTTGATAGACAGTTTCAGATTACGCTCCAGATCATCCCGTTGATAAACCAACTGCGCCTGCGAAACACGGGTTTGCTTTATTTTATTCAATTTCGATCCTCCTGAAAATACAGGGATAGTCAGTTTGAGACCCACCATAGAGTAAGGATTCCATTTATAATCACCGAATTTGAAGTCATTGTTCATAGAAGTCCATTGGTATAATCCCGATAAAGAAAGCGTAGGCAGGTAATCAAATTGTTGCATCTTTAGCATCGCATTCAATTGACGTCCCTGAATATCGAACTGCTTCAAATTCGTATTATCAACCAATGTAGTATCTGTAGATACGAAATCGGCAAACAGTTCGGATTTAAAATCAGTCAAAGCACCTTCACAGGCAATTTCCTGTTCCAAGTCCAACCCCATCAGGGCTTTCAGTTGCCATTTTGCCAACACAAGGGCATTCTCTGCCTGCAACATGTTAGGCTCCACATTACGAACACTCACTTCCGCGCGAATCAAATCGAATTCGGCAACCAGACCTTGATCAAACTTCTTTTTGATGTCTGTATAATTCTCCATCGCGTTATCATAGCTTTCTTTAAAAACACGATAAGAATCGTTTGCCAACAGGACGCTATAGAAACTCTTACGCACCAGATTGACCATATCAATCTTGGACGAACGGGCCTGCTCGATGGCCATTTCAACATCAATACCCGAAATAGACAAACTCTTCCATAAAGCCACATTAATAAGAGGCATGCCGGCGGTAAAGCCAAAATTCCAGTTATTATCACGACCTACGGAGATACCATCCGAAGAACCTCCGGCGGGTTGCGGTGGAGTAGCTTTTCCGATTTCCTCTTGTAATGTTCCGGGTTTGTAACCTGGTACTGAACCTGCAAAGGTATTATCTATACCATTAAATAGAGGACTTAGCATTTGATCCATACCAAAGTCTCCATCCATATACATCACCTGCTTCTTCAGTGTACGATTATAGTCCGCACCAAAATCAACCTGAGGAAATAGGGCTGCATAAGCACCTTTCTTCGCATACTTTTTCTTCTCTACCTCCCGGTCAGCAACTTTAACAGTAGGATTTTCGCTCAAAGCGATTTCAATTGCCTTATCCAAATCTAACGACAAAACATCCGTCTGGGCTTTAACCGGAGTCAACAGGCCGGCAGACATGAGCATCATCGCGACTAACCTCATCTTTTTACCAACTAATAACCGTCTCATTTAAAATTTTCATTTGAATTATAATTCACAAATAAACCTAACTTTTTCTCAGATCATATTGCTTCTTTCGTATATGCCGCTCCAATCGTTCATTGCCTTTGGCTGTACATATACCTCGCAAAAAGATAAGAATAATCGTATTGTAGACCTCTCTTGATGAAAATTGGGAAAAAGCCTGCGAAGGACGTATCATCTTCGAGTAACTTCTTGTTAAAAGAACCAATATCTCAAAATTCAGGTCTCCGACAAAAACGCCTTCTTCAACACCCTTCTTTAACCAGTTTAAAAATATCTCGTGAAAAACAATCCTGTATCGATCTTGAATTTCTTTCACCCCGGGATATTTTTTCAAATCATCATAAAATTTAGGACTATACCATCTTGGCATTTCCATAATCTTATCATAGAAATAAAAGAAGAGGTCGATCACAGAATCAGAATCTATCTCTAAACGCTTGATCAAGTTAATATGTTCCACATAGTTATATTCCAAAGCGTCAGAGAGCAAATGTCCTTTATCTTCAAAATATTCATATAGCGTACGCTTAGATATATTGCTGCTTCGTGCAATTTGATCCATACTAACTCCTTTCACTCCATAACGTGAGAAAAGGTCAAGAGCATCAATTATGATATCTTTTCTATTCACTATTCTTCTATTTCATCTTTTACCATGCAAAGATCATATAAATAAAGAAAACTCAAATGGTTTATTCCGTTACATGATTGGTCACAAAAGAAACAACAACGGCAAAAACACGGACATTTATTGTTTTTTTTGTTCCAAATCGAACACATTCGTAATTTAAATACTATATTTGCCTCAAAAAAAAGCATGGAAAAACTGCCACTCATTGAAATGGGGGCGTTAAAAACGCTCACAAACGTAGAGTCCTTTCAGGAAGAGCTGATTATAGCAGAATTAGATGGCACATTGGCATCACAACACAATGCCAAAGATTTGTCGGCACCGGTAAGGATGAATGCGCTGATAGTAATTATCACCCTTCAGGGATCTTCTGATTTTTGTCTGGACTATATCCATAACAAAACAACAAAAGGGCAGTTAACAACCATCTTCCCATCTCATACAGTCCAATTATTAGAGGTAAGCCCGGACTTCAAAGCAAAAATGTTAGTCTTCTCAAAAGACTTTCTGGACGGTTGGCTTGAAAAGCGTACGCCCTCGATGATCAACTACCTCAAATTAGTAAAGAATCCATTCACACAATTGGACAACGAAGAGATGAAAAACCTTCTTGAAGGCATCCATACGCTACTACGCAAAATAAAAGACCGCACTCATTTTTTTCAGAAAGAAGCGCTCCAGGTAGGGATTATTTCCATCCTCATTGAATTAGCCAATATATTTATGGGGAAAAAGGAAGGCATGGTAAACCAAACTTTCAGCCGGAAAGAGGAATTACTCAACCAGTTTCTGGAGTTACTTTTCATGTATTGCAAAGAAGAACATCAAGTGTCTTTTTACGCAGATAAATTATGCATATCGCCTCAGTATTTATCACTCATACTCAAAGAAGTAACCGGAAAATCAGCCAGCAAATGGATTGATGAAGCCCTGATGACAGAGGCTAAAATACTACTTAAGTCACCAAGCATCACAGTACAACAGGTAGCAAACACTTTAAATTTTTCTGATCAATCCACTTTTGGCAAATTTTTTAAAAAGCATCAGAAAATATCTCCGTTAGAATATCGTAAATCTTAGTCGCAATGCCAGGCAAACGCATTTAAAATAGCATCGCCGCGAGGAACAAAGTAACGAAGCAATCCAG
>DAIPZX010000061.1:0-9664 GCA_036781995.1 Massilibacteroides sp.
GACACCGAATGGGTTCGGTAAATGGTAAATTAAGAATAGTTTTGGCTGAATAGTTGCTGCCTTTTATTTTGCTGATATTTAGAGAATTAATCTTTGAGCAAAGATGGCTTATAGAGTAATGAATAAATGAAAAAGGAATGGCTGAATAGTTACATGATTTTTAAGCCTTTTTTCTTTTGGATTTTCTAAGTCCTACTTCGTGGAGCATATCGGACTCGAACCGATCACCTTTAGACTGCCAGTCTAACGCTCTAGCCAGATGAGCTAATGCCCCATAATTTCAGGTGCAAATATAGATGTTTTCCTGATATATCCTATCTTTGTCTGAATAAAATAAAAAGATATGCTTGTTTACAACACGACTTTTCATATAGATAATGGAGTTTTAGACGAAGGGATTACTTTCCTGAAGGAAGTCTATTTGCCACGCGCCAGCGCCAGTGGTTTTCTTCTTAGTCCTTTATTACGTAGAGTTTTGCATGATTCGAAAGACGATGAGGGGAGTAGCTTCTCTGTTCAGTTTCATGTTAAGAATATGGACACGTTAAATTTCTGGTTAGAAAACGAAGGTAAGCTTTTGCATCAGGAACTGGTTACTAAGTTCGGGCACAAAATTGCCGGATTCAGCACGCTTCTGGAGGAAATCGACTGGAAGAAATGAGTAAAGAACGTGTTATATTAGGAATTGATCCGGGTACAATTGTTATGGGATATGGCGTATTGGTTGTCAAGGGTAATAAATCGGAGATGGAAGCTCTTGGGGTATTACAATTGAACAAGTTTGACGACCATTATCTGCGCCTTCGCAAAATTTTCGAACGCGTGACTGGCCTGATCGACCAATATCACCCCGACGAACTGGCTATCGAGGCTCCTTTCTTCGGAAAGAACGTACAGAGTATGCTGAAATTAGGTAGGGCGCAAGGCGTAGCCATGTCGGCAGCATTAAACAGAGACATCCCGATTTTTGAATACGCTCCTTTGAAAATTAAAATGGCTATCACCGGAAATGGTAATGCATCAAAAGAACAAGTGGCGGGTATGCTGCAACGGATATTGCATATTCCTGATTCGTCCATGCTGCCACAACTGGATGCAACAGACGGCTTAGCTGCCGCGCTTTGTCATTATCTGCAAACGAACAATCCTATAGCCGAAAAGAAATACACAGGCTGGAAGGATTTTATCGCCAAGAATCCGAAAAAAGTCAGATAAGATAAAAGAGGGTGCGAAACACCCTCTTTTATCTTATCTGTTTCAATTACATAATTTACACAACACCCTGTGCCATCATCGCGCGGGCTACTTTCATAAATCCTGCGATATTCGCACCCTTTACATAATTAATATATTTCCCATTATTACCGTGGGCAACACATTGATCGTGGATACTCGCCATGATCTGGTGTAGTTTCGCATCGACCTCGGCGGCTGTCCATGAAATATGCATGGCATTTTGTGTCATTTCCAGTCCGGATGTTGCCACACCGCCGGCGTTAACAGCCTTTCCGGGTGCAAACAATTGATTGTTTTCGATAAATAAATCAACCGCTTCTGCCGTACAACCCATATTAGACACCTCTGCTACGCAAAGTGTCTTGTTATTAATTAACATGCGAGCATCCTCTGCATTTAATTCATTTTGCGTAGCACATGGAAGAGCAATATCTACTTTCTGCTCCCAGGGCTTTTTGTTGGGGAAGAAAGTCGTGCCGGGGTATTTATCCGCATAAGGAGCCACAATATCATTTCCCGAATTACGTAATTCAAGCATATATTCGATCTTCTCTCCGGAGATTCCGGCCGGGTCATATACGTATCCATCCGGACCTGAAATTGTTACCACCTTTGCACCCAGCTCTGTGGCTTTAATTACAGCCCCCCAGGCTACATTACCGAATCCGGAAACAGAAACGGTTTTACCCTGAATATCTATACCATGCGTCTTTAGCATCTGATGCACAAAATACAGGGCTCCGAATCCGGTTGCTTCCGGACGGAGAATAGAACCTCCGAACTCCATGCCCTTTCCTGTAAACGTTCCTGTATTTTCACGAGCTAATTTCTTATACATACCGTACATATAGCCCACTTCACGTCCGCCAACACCAATATCGCCCGCCGGCACATCCGTATCCGGTCCGATATTATGCCATAATTCCAACATAAAGGCCTGACAGAAACGCATGATTTCCGCATCACTTCTTCCACGTATAGAGAAATCGGAACCGCCTTTGCCGCCACCCATAGGTAATGTTGTCAGTGCATTTTTAAACGTTTGTTCGAAACCAAGAAACTTCAGGATGGAAAGGTTAACGGAAGGATGAAACCGGATACCGCCTTTATAAGGACCTATCGCATTATTATATTGCACGCGATAACCAAGATTTACCTGGACTTTTCCTTTATCATCTACCCAGGGAACCCGGAAAGTAAGAATCCGTTCAGGTTCAACCAGACGTTCAATAATACCTGCTTTTTCGAATTCCGGATGTTGGTTATACACATCTTCTATCGAAAGAAGGACTTCTTTTACGGCCTGCAAATACTCCTTTTCTCCGGGGTGTTTTGCTTCAAGCTCGGTGAGAATCAAATCTGTCTTCATAAAGCATTACGTTTTTTGTTCGATTAACATATTGTTCACAAATGTATGGAAAAACAGAACTCAACCAAGCTTCCGGTTGTCTTTTTTCTTCTACCCCTGCATATGTTTAATAACTTATCCGGCAATTTATATTCTACTTTCGCCTTCCCTATATGCTTATCTCTGTTTTTTAGTTATTTTTGAAGCTATAAACAGTGAGATTAATATGAGCAGCATCCCAAATTTCAAAGACCTTGTCTTTAGAGATACCTCATTCGCCAATTTGATGAATAAGCGTATCTACAATATATTATTGATAGCAACCAAGTATGATGCCTTTATGCTGGAAGACGACGGACGCATAGATGAGCAGATATTTAATGAATATGTTGGGCTTAGCCTTCGTTACCCTCCACGTTTTACATTGGTCAGCACAAAACAGGAAGCACTTGCCGAACTGTCCAAACGAAATTTCGAGCTGGTCATCTATATGCCCAATATGGACGATGCGGATATGTTCGCTTCAGCCAAGGTGATCAAGTTTCGCTATCCGGATATCCCGATCGTTGTGCTGACTCCCTTTTCCAAAGAAGTTTCAAAGCGGGTTGACAGTGAAGATCTGAGCGCTTTTGATTATCTATTTAGCTGGCTTGGAAATTCAGAACTGCTACTGGCAATCATCAAGTTGATAGAAGACAAGATGAACGCGCCCGATGATACGCTTAGTGTAGGTGTGCAGATTATCTTATTGGTTGAAGATTCGATCCGGTTTTATTCTTCGGCGCTACCCCACCTGTACCATTTTGTACTGGAACAAAGTCAGGAGTTTTCAAAAGAGGCATTGAATGCACATCAGCGCACATTGCGCATGCGCGGCCGTCCCAAAATAAAACTGGCGCGTAATTACGAAGAAGCAGTCAGGATTTTTGACCAATACAAAGACAATATACTCGGTATTATTGCAGATATGAGTTTTCCTCGTGAAGGGAAAAAAGACCCCTACGCGGGTTACCGGTTTGGGCAATATGTTAGAAACACCGGCATGATTATTCCAATCGTCATGGAGTCTTCCGAATCAGACAACGTGATTTACGCCAAAAAGCTGAAGGCTTCTTTCATTGATAAAAATTCGAAAAGTTATCCGCAAGACTTACGTAAAAAGATCATGCAAAGGTTCGGGTTTGGAGATTTTGTGATACTTAACCCCGAGACAAAACAAGAGATCATGCGCATACGCGACCTGAAGGATTTGCAAAAAAAGATATTCGACATCCCCGATGAGTCGCTTTTGTATCATCTCTCCCGCAATCATTTCTCACGTTTCTTTTACTCCCGGGCGATGTTTCCGCCGGCAGAACTTCTGCAACGGATAGACGTGAATGATTACAAAGACATGAGTGAAGCCCGACAGTTGATTTTTGACGTCATTGTGCAATACAGGCGAATGAAAAACACCGGGGTTGTTGCCATTTATCAGAAAGAACGGTTTGATGAGTATAGTAATTTCGCCCGCATTGGCGATGGTTCATTAGGGGGAAAAGGGCGTGGTCTGGCTTTTATCGGAGCTATGGTCAAGCGCTATCCGGAGTTTAACAATGATCGTTTTGCCGTTAATATTCCAAGAACAGTAGTTATCTGTACCGATATCTTCGATACATTTATGGAAACAAACGACCTGTATCCCCTCGCTTTAAGTGACGCCTCCGATGAGGATATATTAAAGTACTTTCTCCGGGCAAGCCTGCCTGCCAAATTAGTAGAAGATTTCATGGCATTCTTTGAAGTAATCAAAGGGCCTCTTGCCGTACGGTCATCCAGTTTGCTTGAAGACTCACACTATCAGCCCTTTGCGGGAATTTATTCAACCTATATGGTTCCGAAGGTGAGCGATAAATACGAAATGCTTCGTGCAGTAAGCGACGCCATCAAATCTGTCTACGCATCTGTATTTTATAAAGACAGCAAGGCCTACATGACGGCAACGTCAAATGTAATTGATCAGGAAAAAATGGCTATTGTATTGCAGGAAGTAGTCGGCACACAATATAATACGCACTTCTATCCGAATATATCGGGAGTTGCCCGTTCGCTGAACTTCTATCCTATTGGAAACGAAAAAGCAGAAGACGGCATTGCCAATATTGCGCTTGGGTTAGGCAAATACATCGTTGACGGCGGACAAACACTTCGTTTCTCTCCTCGCCATCCGCACAGCATACTGCAAATGAGCACAATGGATTTTGCTTTACGAGAAACACAAACCCGTTTCTACGCGCTCGACCTTGCCAATCAGGCAAAGCAATTTGCCGTAGACGACTCGTTCAACCTGCTCAGACTGAATCTGAATCATGCAGAATCCGATGGTGCACTCAAGTTTTTGGTATCAACCTACGATCCATACGATCAGGTTATCCGGGATGGTTTTTATCCGGGCGGACGAAAGATATTGTCTTTCGCGAACATCCTCCAGCACGATGTATTCCCACTGGCGGAAACCTTAGACCGGATATTGCATGTTGGTCAGGAAGAAATGGGACGCCCCATAGAAATCGAGTTTGCCATAACCATTAATCCGGACGACTCCACCCAGGCAACCTTTTACTTGCTACAGATAAGACCGATCGTAGAAAATAAAGAAGTCATGAATGAGGATCTTTCGCAAACGGATCAGCACGAGACAATCCTTTATTCAAACAGCGTATTAGGGCATGGGATCGTACAGAATGTACAGGATATTATCTACGTAAAGACGAATGCCTTTAACTCCGCCGACAATCAACTGATAGGTCACGAGTTGGAAAAGCTAAACAACAAGTTTACGAATTCGGACTCCGGTTATATCCTCGTTGGTCCGGGGCGTTGGGGGAGTAGCGACCCTTGGTTAGGCATTCCCATCAAGTGGCCTCATATCTGCAATGCGCGCGTCATTGTAGAATGCGGACTTGAAAACTACCGGATAGACCCAAGCCAGGGAACACACTTTTTTCAGAACCTGACTTCGTTTGGCGTTGGTTATTTTACGGTCAATCCTTTCAAAAACGATGGTTGGTTCGATGAAGACTACCTGAACGGACTGCCCGCCGCAGAAGAAACAAAATATTTACGCCATGTACATTTCGACAAACCGGCTATTATTAAGATGAATGGTAAAAAAAGCATTGGCTTAATCCTGAAACCGGATTAAGCCAACGCTTATCTCTTTTACAACCCCTTCATCCAATCTTCGGCCCTGACCAAGAAGTCAAGTTTTCCTACATCAAAAAGCTTCAGGTTTTCAGCCGGATAGGCCAGAATATTTGTCTTGGCACAAATAGAAAGGTAGAAGTTTATGATCGGGAATTTTCCTGTCCATTCTTCCATCCACTCAAAAATCTTGGGCGAAAGCACATGCACACCTCCAAAACCGTATTCTGTATATTGTAACGGATCAAAATCGGGAAAATAAGACTTCACCTCTCCGGTTTCTCTGTTACGCCAGCCGCAAAGTTTGGACTGCTTGTCAAACAGCAGATAGCGGGATGTCTCACGCTTGCTAACCAAGAGTGTTGCCAACGGATTATCGGCAAGGTGGTACGCGTAAAGCGCCCGAAGATCTACATTCGAAATAATATCTACATTATGAACTAAAAAAGGCTCCTCTCCTTGCAGAAAACCCATTGCTTTCTTTATCCCTCCTCCGGTGTCAAGCAAATAGTCGCGTTCATCGGAGATTTGAATATTCAATCCGAAATTATCATTAGCGATCAGAAAATCAATTATCTGCTGTCCAAAATGATGTACATTAATTATTACATGATGAAAACCTGCTGCTTTTAATTTCAAAATCACATGCTCAAGCATAGGTTTCCCATTCAGCGGGACCAAAGCTTTAGGTATCTCATCAGTCAATGGTTTCAAACGCGAACCGACACCGGCTGCAAAAATCATAGCTTTCATATTATAGAATCAAATGTTTGATCAATATTCTGTTCCCTGTGGGTCAAATGAATCTTCACTCCGAATTTTTCATGCAAATGCTCTGCCAGATGCTGTGCCGAATACACCGAGCGATGCCTGCCGCCGGTACAGCCGAAACAAACCATCAGATTCGTAAACCCTCTATCCAGATAACGCTTTACGGTAGCATCGACCATTGTATAAGCATTATCCAAAAAGTGAGTGATCTCTCCGTCCTTTTCCAGAAATTCCATCACCGGTTCATCCAGTCCGTTAAAATGATTATAACGTTCGTATTTTCCCGGATTATTTATCGCGCGGCAATCAAAAACAAAACCGCCTCCATTTCCGGAAGGGTCATTCGGTATTCCTTTTTTATACGAAAAGCTGACTACTTTCACTTCCAACATTCTTTTCTGCATATCGTCAGAGAATTGTGTCAACGCGCATAAGTCTTTCAGCACAGCACAAAGATAGGGATATTCTCCGTAGTCTTCCCGAAGCAGATGTTTCAGGTTTTCAATTGCATAAGGAATGCTCTGAATAAAATGCGGCTTTTTCTCAAAATAACCACGAAAACCATAAGCCCCCAATACCTGAAGCGTACGAAAAAGTATAAAGTGGCGTAATCGTGAAAGAAAATCCTCACGGTCTACATGTGTAAATTCAGATAAAGCGTCCATGTACTCATCAACAAGTTCAGCTCTGAGTTCCTCCGGGAAGCGAGCTTTTGCCTGCCACAAAAAAGAAGCAAGGTCATAATAAACAGGTCCTTTGCGCCCACCCTGAAAGTCGATCAGCCAAGGTTCTCCATCTTTTATCATTACATTTCTGGATTGAAAATCCCGGTAAAGAAAAGTTGAAGACGGTTTGTCGAGCAGTACTTTTACTAATTTATTAAAGTCATCCTCCAACCGGTTTTCCTGAAAATCCAAACCGGTTGATTTCAGAAAGCAATATTTGAAATAGTTCAAATCCCACAAAACAGAACGTTCATTAAACTCCGATTGAGGGTAACAATAAGAGAAATCCATCCCCTCAGCACCCTTAAACTGTATCTGAGGTAGCAAACGAATGGTTTTGCGCAGCAATTCACGTTCGTCTTCATCAAAAACGCTGCTCTGCCGCCCTTTAACTATTTCGTCAAACAATAAAGAATCTCCCAAGTCTTCCTGCAAATAAAAAAGCTCATCATCAGAGACATAATACACTTCCGGCACAGGCAAACCTTGTCTTCTGAAATGAGAAGACATATAAACAAAAGCTTTGTTTTCCTCTTTAGATGTTCCACTAACCCCGATCAGCGTTTTCTCTCCGGTCAATCGAAAATATCTCCGGTTTGAACCGGAAGAAGGCAATTCTGTTATATCTCGCGCAGGAACACCTATATTTGTTAAATAGAGTTTTTTTAAATTGTCGGCAACCATTATTCCGTATTTATGGTACGAAGTTAAAACTTTAATACACAAAAGGCAATTCAAAACTGATAAATATATTGAAAGCCCATACAAAAAAAAGAAAGAGACTTGCTATCCGATGATAATACAAGTCCCCTTCCTTACATGATTATTAATCCAACTCGCAATACCGGTCTTATAATATACCCTGCGACATCATCGCTCTGGCAACCTTCATAAAGCCGGCAATATTAGCTCCCTTTACATAATTGATCGTTCCGTCGGCTTCTGTTCCGTACTTCACACATTGTTCGTGGATCGAGAACATGATATTTTTCAATTTTTCATCCACCTCTTCACTTGTCCAGCTTAGCTTCATGGCGTTCTGAGTCATTTCCAAGCCGGAAACAGATACGCCGCCGGCATTGGCTGCCTTACCCGGAGCATACAGAATTTTGGCTTCAAGGAATGCATCGATGGCTTCAGGGGTTGAAGGCATGTTTGCTCCTTCCGAAACTGCAAAACAACCGTTTGCCAACAACGCTTTCGCATCGTCTCCATTTAATTCGTTCTGGGTAGCGCTGGGCATGGCGATATCACATTTTTCATTCCATGGACGAGCTCCTGCCACGTATTTACAACCGTATTCTTCGGCGTATTCTCGGATACGACCCCGATACAGGTTTTTCAAATCCATGATATGTCTCAATTTTGTCGCGTCAATACCTTCCGGATCATAGATATAGCCGTCAGAGTCAGAAAGCGTCACCACTTTAGCGCCAAGACTGATTAGTTTTTCTGTTGTATATTGCGCCACATTTCCGGAACCGGAAACTGCGACAATTTTTCCTTTAAGATCGATATTGCGGGTCTTCAGCATTTCCAACAGGAAATAGACATTTCCGTATCCGGTAGCTTCCGGACGGATCAGCGAACCGCCAAATTCAATCCCCTTGCCGGTATATGTTCCCGTGTTTTCACGTGCCAGTTTCTTATACATGCCATACATATAAGCAACTTCACGACCACCTACACCTATGTCACCGGCAGGAACATCCGTATCCGGTCCGATATGACGCCAAAGTTCCATTACAAATGCCTGGCAAAAACGCATAATTTCGGCGTTAGACTTTCCGCGGGGACTGAAATCCGATCCACCCTTTCCTCCACCCATAGGCAAAGTAGTCAGTGAGTTCTTAAACGTTTGTTCAAATGCCAGAAACTTCAGAATACCCAAATTTACGGAGGAGTGGAAACGAATTCCTCCTTTGTAAGGGCCGATCGCATTATTATGCTGTACGCGATATCCCATATTGGTATGCACGTTCCCTCTATCGTCAACCCAGGTTACCCGAAAAGAGAAAATCCGATCCGGAATACAAAGACGTTCAATCAGGTTTGTTTTTTCAAATTCAGGATGCTCATTATACACATCTTCAATTGTAGCCAAGACTTCTTCTACAGCCTGATGATACTCCGGCTCATTGGGAAACCTTCTCTTCAAAAGGTCTAATACTTCATTTGATTTCATAGGATGATTATTTAGATTGTTATGCCATATATCTTTCTTAAGAGCGTCGTTTATCAACGACCACACAAAGGTAAGTTTTTTGGCAAAACAAACAAAATAATGAAAGCAAAAATGAATAATAAATATCATTTAGTCAACAAAATCAGAAAATTACAATATATCTTTTTGTTTCCTGTATTCTTTTATCCCCTCTTAGAGAATGCGTTTATCCTCCTA
>DAIPZX010000062.1:0-9626 GCA_036781995.1 Massilibacteroides sp.
AAGATATTGTTTAAACCCTACTGACTTATAAAATTTATACAACTGATTCCTTGCTATTTTTTCATCTTGAGCCAAATGCTTATATTGCATTCTCTTAGCCCACTTCTCATCTCTTCCTAAAACATTTGAATCTTCTAATTGTAAAGGGAATGCTTTCAGGATGATTAATCCACAACTATTATCAAAACGGAAAAGAATATCTTTAATTATCTTCTTCCCAAATCCTATACCTCGAAATTGAGGCAGTAATTCAATTCTGTCAATGTATAATATATTACTATTTCCCGTTTCTAATATTAAATCTTCAAATTTTTCTTTTATTTCGTTTGTGATTAAATCAAGGGATCAACCCGGTAGTTCAGCTATTTAATATGTGTCAAATACGAAAAAACCATGAGGAATTTTCATAAAATCCCTCATGGTTGATGTCATAGTTAAGGTATTGGTGTAAAATTTTCGGCAAAAATACATTAAAAAATCAAATTCTCTATATTTTTTCGCATAAAAATCTACTCGTTTTATGGGAAACAAGTATTTATTACCAATATTATCTAAACCGTATGTATTGTATTGATGGTGACGTTCAGCGAGGTGCATAAAACGGACGAATAGCAAAATAACATATTGGTAGTAAATAAATCGTTTTTGCATTAAAATGAAAATGCGTTATCCCTGATGTAGTACGTGTTTTCTGTTTTTTAAATCTCCGGCAGCCATTGCTCCCGATTTGTCATGCAATCCACGATCTCTTCCTTTGTCCCCCGGAACGGCCCGGAGGCTTCGATTTTTAATGTGGACATCGCGGCTGCGAAACGACCGGACTCTTCAATATTTTTGCCCTTGGCGCGACAATAGAGATAGCCTGTCATGTAGGTATCTCCGCAGCCGGTCGCATCGACAACTTCTGTGGGGCGATAGGCTGGTATAAGCGTAAATGTGTTTCCATCATAAACAACCGACCCCATGCTGCCAAGCGTGATCAAAACTTCGTGTACGCCCCATTGATGGAGCTGAATGGCTGCTTGCTTCACATCGGAATAACCGGTCAACACCTCCATTTCATGCTCGTTGGCTTTCAAGTAATGGATATGTTGAAGCGCGTCCATCTTCTCGGGCCAGTCTGCGGCGTAGACTTTCTTGCCTTTCACTTCACGCAGATAGCCTTGTGAATCGACCGACACTTGCCCCTTTCCAGCCAGAAAACGGATCACTTCTGTCGAAAAATCGTCTGCCAAGAGAGAACCGAGATGAAATATCCCTGCATTAACATGTTGGAGAAAGTCTACCGAGAAAGGATCTGCCTTTGCCAGCACGCGCTGTTTGCGATTGTCCTGATTTTCGCCATAGATGTTTTCGAAATAGACAGAGTTTGCACTCGGCATAACGTCTACATGGATGTTCAAACTGCGCAACTCGTCTACAACGGCCATTTCCGATTCGGCAAGAGCGGTGACCAGCGTAAAGTCTATATCCGGTAATTGCCTGATGGCATGAGAAAAATAATAGGATGTGCCTCCCGGCATGTGTACAGTATTACGCGGAGTAACGATTTTGTCGAGCGTTATATGGCCGACACAACATAATTCATGTGTTTTCATTCCTTGTTTCTTTACTTCAAAGTATGCGAAAGTAGTAAAAAAGGGTGTACGTACTCCATCCGGACAGAAATTAATCTCGATAAAACATTGTATCTTTGTTGACTCACCTATGTAGTATTATATAATTTGAAAGAAAAGGAATTAAAGAGAGGTTTGTCGAACCGGCATATTCAATTGATTGCTCTGGGAGGGGCGATCGGCACCGGCTTGTTTTTGGGAATTGGTCCGGCGGCTGTAATGGCGGGTCCGGCGGTTATTCTTGGCTATGCGATAGCGGGGCTAATCGCTTTTTTGATTATGCGCCAATTGGGCGAAATGGTGGTAGAAGAACCTGTTTCGGGTAGTTTCAGCCATTTTGCGTATAAGTATTGGGGTGCGTTTCCCGGTTTTGCCTCAGGTTGGAATTATTGGATATTGTATATTCTGGTCAGCATGGCCGAACTGACGGCTATTGGAACGTATGTGCAGTTTTGGTGGCCGCATATTCCGTTGTGGGTGTCCAGTTTATTTTTCTTCGTGGTGATCAACCTGCTCAATCTCTCCAATGTGAAGATCTACGGAGAGGCTGAATTCTGGTTTTCTATCGTTAAAGTAATCGCGATCATAGCCATGATCCTGTTTGGCTCTTATTTGTTAGTCAGCGGCACAGGAGGAGAAGGCGTGAGTGTGTCGAACCTGTGGAACGACGACGGGTTTTTCCCTAAAGGCTTCTTTGCTCCGGATGGAAACGGAGGATATGAGGGGCTGTTTGCCGCGCTGGCCATTATCATGTTCTCTTTCGGAGGACTCGAATTGATCGGCATTACAGCAGCAGAGGCGGAAAATCCGAAAAAAACAATTCCCCGGGCAACAAATCAGGTAATCTATCGTATTCTTATATTTTATGTAGGGGCGTTGGTGATTTTATTCTCCCTCTCTCCGTGGCGTTCGATAACGGAAGGAAGCAGCCCGTTTGTGGCGGTATTCAGTACATTAAAAGGATTTGAGTTTACAGCGTTGGGGCATACGTTTTTTGCTACGGATATTATTGCTCACGTGTTAAATATTGTGGTGCTGACCGCAGCGCTTTCTGTGTATAACAGTAGTGTGTACAGCAATAGCCGTATGCTTTACGGCTTGGCTGTGCAGCGTAACGCTCCCCGTTTTTTGCGCAAACTGAATAGTCACCATGTGCCTGTTGCTGCCATCGGTGTTTCGGCAGCTTTCGCTGCGGTTTGTGTGATTATAAATAAAGTAATTCCCGAAAATGCACTTGAGTACCTGATTTCTCTCGTGGTGTCGGCTTTGATTATTAACTGGGTCATGATTAGCCTGACGCATCTGTTCTTTCGCAAGGCGAAGAGAGCGGCGGGCGGAACAAAAACAAAGTTTCCGGCTTTGTGGTATCCTGTGAGTAATTATATCTGCCTTGTTTTCCTGATCGGCATTCTGGTGGTTATGTGGGTTACGGGAATGGATCTTTCCGTAAAACTGATTCCTGTTTGGTTATTACTGCTTTATATTAGCTATAAGATGATTCAACGTAAAAGAAATAGTTGATTTATCCTTATCTTTGTAATTGATGGTATTTGTCCGGAATAAAAGTCGTGTTTATATATTACTTATCGCATTGCTCCTGATGCTGTTTGTAATCAGTCTGGTGTATGGCTCTGTTTCGATACCGGCAGCAGAGGCGTGGCATATTCTGACCGGACAAGGGTCGGAACGTGCTGCCTGGGAGCATATCTTACTGCAATCCCGTTTGCCTCAGTCGTGCACGGCTATACTTGCCGGAGCCGCTTTGGCAGTGAGCGGGCTGTTACTCCAAACTTTATTTAAGAATCCGCTGGCAGGACCTTCGATTTTAGGTATTACAGACGGAGCCAACTTGGGTGTGGCGGTGGTTATGCTCTATTTTGGCGGATCGCTCGGGCAGATGACGGGGTTGGCGGTCAATGCTTACCTGACGATTGTATTAGCTGCCTTTGTGGGAGCCAGTCTGGTGTTGGGGGTTATCATTTATTTTTCTACGAAAGTAAAAAGTAATGTGATTCTGCTCATTATCGGAATCATGGTCGGTTATTTGGTTTCCTCGGTTATTTCTATCCTGAATTATTATGCTTCGGCAGATAAAGTGCATGCTTTTGTTATGTGGGGCTTGGGTAATTTTTCGGGCGTCTCCCGGGAGCAGTTGCCTTATTTTGCAGCTTTTACCCTTTTTGGTTTGTTTGTGGCACTATTGTTGATAAAACCGTTGAACGCGCTTTTGCTCGGCGAAATGTATGCTGCCAACTTAGGTGTAAAGATTAAACGTACCCGCTTTCTGATCTTGTTTTGTACAGGTTTGCTTGCTGCCTCTGTCACTGCTTTTTGTGGGCCGATATCGTTTATAGGTCTGGCGGTTCCTCATATAGCCCGACTGATGTTGGGCTCTTCCAACCATAATTCCCTTTTGCCTGTGACGCTGATTACGGGATCTTGTGTAGCGCTGTTATGTACTATCCTGATGGTTGTGCCGGATAGCAACACGATTCTCCCTCTCAATGCGGTGACTCCCTTACTCGGAGCGCCGGTGATCATCTACGTGCTGTTGAACCGGAAGTCCATTCAATACTTTAACTGATGACAGACGAAAGACAGCCGGTAATAGAGACGAAAGACCTGGATATAGGTTATGTCCTGAAAGGAGGAGCACGGAAAGTTGTGCATAACGGATTGAATCTCCGGTTATATGCCGGCGAAGTCACTTGTTTACTCGGGCTGAACGGCGCGGGGAAATCCACTTTGTTGCGTACGATTTGCGGTTTTCAGCAACCACTTTCCGGTCAGGTTTATTTGCAGGGCAAACCGCTGAACGGTTTTTCTCAATTGGATTTTGCATTGGCGGTAGGGGTTGTGCTGACCGAAAAAACAAATGCCGGAGGAATCACAGCATACGAGTTGGTGGCACTGGGAAGGCAGCCTTATACCGGATTTTTCGGTCGTTTGCATAAGGAAGATCACCGGATAATACGGGAATCGCTGGCGTCTGCAGGAATTGCACATAAAGCGCACAACCGCGTAGCCGAACTAAGCGATGGCGAGAAACAGAAGGTGATGATTGCCAAAGCGCTGGCACAACAATGCCCCATTATCCTACTGGATGAGCCTACTGCCTTTCTGGATGTGACAAGCCGCATAGAGACAATGGTGTTGCTGCGTAAACTGGCAGTTGAACAAAATAAAGCGATTCTTTTATCTACACATGATATGGATATGGCGATTCAGATGGGCGACTGCTTCTGGCTGTTAGACCGGCAGCGCGCGATGGCATGCGGTGTGCCGGAAGATTTAATACTGAATGGTACTTTCGGATCTTTTTTTGAAAAGGACGGGATTTTATTTGACGCTACAACCGGAAAGTTAAACACCGAAATACCAACAACCTGTATCGGTGTAGAAGGAGACTTTATTACCTCCTATTGGGTAGGCAACGCCCTGCTTAGAAACGGTTTTCGCCCTGCTGAAGTGCATAGAGACCGTATTTCTGTTATTTGCCATTCTTTTACCGATCTGCGGATTGTTTACCCTTCCGGACAAGAAGAAACGACCAATACTGTATTTGAGATGATACAGCAAATCAAAACAAAGAAGAAATAAAAATGAACGAAATTACTTATAAATTAGAACATAAAAAGATAGCGCCTTTACTCTTGAGCTATGCTATTCCGGCTGTGATCGGAACGATGGTAAACGCGCTATACCATATTATAAACCGTATCTTTATCGGGCAGGCTGTGGGTGCATTAGCGATCTCCGGCTTGACGTTGACTTTCCCGATCCTGATGTTCCTGCAGGCATTCGGCATGCTTATCGGAACGGGTGCTGCTACGCGTGTTTCTATTTTTCTGGGAAGAAAAGAAAATGAAATGGCAGAGAATGTACTTGGCAATGCTTTTACCCTGACGTTTATTCTGTCGTTTCTGACGATCATTCCGAGTATGCTCTATATGGAAGAACTGCTTATTCTTTTCGGAGGGAGCGAGCAAACGATTCCTTATGCGAAAGATTATCTGTATATCTCTATTCCCGGCAATCTGCTGGCGGCAATCAGCTTTGGATTTAACGCGATCATGCGTGCATCCGGCTATCCGCGTAAAGCAATGACTTATATGGTGCTGGGTGGTGTGCTGAGCGTTATTTTGGACTGGCTTTTCATCTTTATATTAGATTGGGGCATTAAAGGAGCGGCATGGGCTACGATTATCTCAATGAGCCTTACATCCGTTCTTGTATTGAGCCATTTCTATGGAAAGGAGAGTATTATCCGGTTTAAAAAAGCATATTACAAGCCTAACAAGCGGATTATGCTAAGCATCTTTACCATTGGTATGTCTCCCTTCGCGATGCAGTTGGCGGGTAGTCTGGTCAATGTTATAATGAATCAATCCCTGAAAGAATATGGCGGAGACTTAGCGATCGGTGCGAACGGAATAATCGGCAGTATCGGACTATTGCTCGTGATGCTGATTATGGGCATTACACAAGGTATGCAACCAATCGTCGGGTTTAATTATGGCGCCGGCAATCTGGCACGGGTGAAAGAAACATTCCGCTTTGTTGTTATTGCGGCAACAGTAATTACTTCTATAGGGGCTGCTTGTAGCCTTTTGTTTCCGGAATGGATTGTACGGGCATTCACAATAGATGCGGAACTGATCCGGATTTCGGCCAACGGATTGAAAATAACATTATCGGTGTTCTTTGTTGTAGGTTCCCAAATCGTCATCAGTCAGTTCTTTCAGAGTATTGGTGTTGCCTGGAAAGCGATGTTTCTGAGTCTTAGCCGGCAGTGCCTGTATCTGATTCCGGCGATACTGATTCTCCCACAATTCTATGCACTGAACGGAGTCTGGCTGGCTGCGCCTTTTTCGGATTTTTTAGCAGCAATTACCGCCGGGTTATTCCTTTGGCATCATTTGAAGACGCACCGATGATGGCAATGGAAGGTTATTTACTCTATCCACCTTTTCCCTAAATAATTGACCGAATACCAGGCTGCAATAAAGCCGATAGATAACACTGTGACAAAAACGATTGCCACATCCCCGAATTGCACTAAAACAGGATAAGCGTCAATAATAAAAGCGCCTGAACCGCCTCCAAATTTGATTAACCCGAACTCCTGTTGCAAAAGGCAGAGGGTTACGCCGATAATAAGCCCAACCATTCCTCCTACGCCGGAGATCATCCAGCCTTCGAAAAGAAATATACGGCGAATCAGTTTGTTGTCTGCCCCCAGATTACGTAGTGTGCGGACATCGTTTTTCTTTTCAATCATCAGCATAGCCAAAGAACCGACTACGTTGAATAAGGCAATAATCAGAATGAAACAGAGGATAAGAAAGATCATCCATTTTTCGATAGACATCATTTTGAAAGATGCCGCTTGTTGTTGTTCTCTGTCCTGAACAAAAAAATCATTGCCCGCTATCCGTTCGATTTTTCTTTTTGCAGAAGCGAAATCAATCTGGTCGTTCAGCTTTATTTCAAGTGCTGAAACCTCATCTTCGTAATTAAATAATGAGCGGGCAAGTTCGAGGGAGGTAATCAAGTAGTTGTCATCGTATATTTGCTGGTTGATGCTGAATACGGCAGTTGTATACGCATAACCTACATTGAAAGAGGAAGCCGGGTTAGACATGTTCACCTTCTCATTCCGTCGGGGAACATAGATTTCCAGCGGTGCGATAAATCCCGGTTTAATACCGAGATAATAGGCAAGTCCGATGCCGGGGGTAGCATAATCCACAACATCTTCTTTTAGCTTGAATTCTCCATCGATCAGCGTTTTCTCAATGTTTATTTGTTGACTGTAATGCTCATCTACGCCTTTCAATACACCAACCACTTGCCGACCGGAGTATCTGATCAGAGCATTTTCCTGTAAAACATGACTTACTACGGAGACTTCCGGAAGGGCATTCAATTGCTCCATTACCTGAGCAGACGGCGTGAAAACTTTTCCGGTTTTAGGAATAATCTTTAATTGTGGGTCAAAATCGCTGAATAAGGAAGCGATCAGACCGCTGAATCCATTCATGACAGACAATACACAAACAAGCGCTATGGTAACAACCATCACACCGCATACAGATACCATGGAGATGATATTGATGGCATTATGTGATTTTTTTGAAATTAAATAACGCCGCGCGATATGAAAAGGAAGATTCAAGGGAGAAGATATTTTATTTTAGGAGGCTGTCGATTCTTTCAATGTAATCAAGTGAATCATCAATGAAGAAAGACAGTTCGGGTATCTTGCGTAGTTGCATCCGGACACGTTGTCCCAGATCGTAGCGTATCGCTTTCGTATTTGCACGTATCGCTTCCAGCAAATCCGGAGCTTTCTCTGACGGGAAAATGCTTAAATAAGCTCTGGCAACGCTGAGGTCGGGACTTATACGTACTCTGCTGACAGATACGAGTGTTCCCGGCATACCTTGTGTTTGCTTCTGAAATATATCGCCGAGTTCTTTCTGTACTAATCTTTCTATTTTGCTTAATCTTGTACTTTCCATAACGTTTTTATTTTTTTCGGATCATTGTCAGCCCGTCACGAAGTGGAAGGATGACCTTTTCCACCCTCAGGTCGTTTTTGATCTTTTCATTAAATTCCAGAATGCCGATTGTTTGTTTGTCGGATGGGGCGGGTTTCTCTACCACTTTCCCATCCCATAATGTGTTGTCTGCCAGGATAAGTCCGCCTTTGCGCACTTTAGGGAACACAAGATCGTAATATTCCGAATACAAACGCTTGTCGGCATCAATAAAAATCAGATCGAATGTTTCATCGAGCGTTGGAATTATTTCCATCGCATCGCCCAGGTGAATTTGTATTTTCCCCTTATCAGGAGAACGAGACAGGTACTTCTGTATGAAGTCCTCCATCTCGTCATTAATCTCTATGGTATGAATCAGACCATCGTCCGGCAAACCTTCTGCCATGCACAAGGTGGCATAACCGGTATAGGTTCCTATTTCAAGAATGCGCCGGGGAGCCAACATCCGGCAGAACATTTTTAATATTCTGCCTTGAAGATGCCCGGAAAGCATCCTTGGCCGTAAAAGATTTACGTTTGCATCACGACATAGGGCTGAAAGCAATTCGCCTTCTTCGTCGATGTGTGATAAAATATAATCCTCTACGGCCTCCTGATTCATTAATTTTTATTTTCGGTAAAAGTAGGCAATGAATATTTGTCTTTTGCATTCAATACTTTGCCAACATTATTTATCTCTAGGAATGATGTTCCGCCTCCTTCGCCAAAGCTTCCACTCAGGTAGGCAAACATGTCATTGCATGTAATACGGCCGCTTTTCTTTAACTCATTCAGCGCGTCAAAGAAATAAGCACGACGGCTATCGTTCCAGGGTTGGTAAGCAGCCCATACACCGTAAGATAGCGCCAACATACGCATCACACGCTCATTATAGCAAATAGCATATACTGTAGAAGTGCCACGAAAAGCCGCCAGATAACGAGCTGTTCTTCCTGAATAGCTATCAGTAACGATTGCCTTTACGTGTAACTTGGATGATGTCTTTACGGCTTGTTTCGCTAAATAGGAAGTAACGTCTAAGTCGTTTCCTTCAATAGGAACGCGAATGTCGTTTGCCGCAAGTTTTGTGTTTTCAGCTTCACGGGCAACTTTCGTCATGGTCTGTACGGCTTCGAGCGGATATTTCCCGTATGCAGTCTCGCCACTGAGCATCAACGCGTCTGTGCGGTAGTAAATTGCATTGGCGATGTCGGTTACTTCGGCACGGGTAGGCCGTGGGTTGTTGATCATCGAGTGAAGCATCTGTGTTGCTACGATCACCGGTTTTTTAACTTCTACGCATTTGCGGATGATCATACGCTGGATGCCCGGGATCTTTTCTGCGGGGACTTCGATCCCTAAGTCACCTCTGGCAATCATAATTCCATAAGCCACCTCCAGAATTTCATCTATATTATCAACCCCTTCCTGATTTTCTATCTTCGAGATGATTTTTATTTCGCTA
>DAIPZX010000063.1:0-9609 GCA_036781995.1 Massilibacteroides sp.
TCCATTCGTTTTTTGTCGATTACATAGCCTCTGATAGCATAATCTCTTAAAACAGTTGTTGCCCATTGACGGAAAGCCGTTGCTCGCCTGGTATTTACACGATATCCGACTGCTATAATCGCATCCAGATTATAGTGCTTGGTTTTATAGTTTTTGCCATCCGATGCAGTTACCGAGAATTCCTCGGTAACTGCATCTTCACCCAGTTCGTTCTCTTTGAATATATTTTTAAGATGTAGCGAGATGTTGTCTGTTGAGCAGTCAAACAAAGCACCCATCAACTTTTGACTGAGCCAAATTGTTTCGTTCTGAACACGCACTTCAATTCCGTCTTCCTTCGCCTGATTGGTAAAAATGAGGAATTCGGCAGTACTGTTACGGATTTGTAAAGGTTTCTTTTTAGCCATGTGTCAAGTCTCTTCTCTCTTTTTATATTTTATCACGTTTGTGAATAAGTTTCAGCCAATAATACTTGATTGGATTGGTGTATTTGAGCTGTTTCCAGGGGCGGCTGCCGTGAGGTCTGTGCCAAACGGTCAGATTTGTGAATAAATAGTTGCTGAATTTTAACTTCAGAGATTGATGAGAGATGGTTACATCATGCCATGATTTTGTTGCGTCTAATTGGTGGAAATCAAAACGCTCCAAGAAATCAAGTGTAAGCAACGAACAGCAAAAGCTGACATGCTTCGATGTTTTGACTATTTGATTCTCCTTCCCTTTCGCATACAGATAGGGATAGTTGATGTTCTCTTGTTCATCAACTGTTACTGCCGCTGCGATTCCACAATTATCGGAGGATAATGCCCCATCAAACAGGCTTTGTATGGTGTTCTTTTTAACAATTACATCCGATTCAATGATTAATAAACCGGCTTCTTTCCGGATTGCCTTTTCTTGAGCCAGCTGAAGAATCCGCAAATAATTCGGAGAAGGATTCGTTGTTATATCCGCAAGATTAATCAGATCAAAACCTTGTTTAGTAGAGGCTTCCTGAAGGATTTTTGTGTTTTCGTCTGTGCTGAAATCATTATACACAGTATAGGTGAAAGGAATCTTAATTTCGGACGACATAATTGCGTTTATTGTCTCAAGTGTAAGCTCAATCGAGTCTTTTACCGGAGTGATAATATGTATTTCTTTCATCTTATACTGATTTTCTGCCTTTTATATGATTACACAAAGGTAAGCTATTCTTCCCGATTATATCCTTGTTAATAAAGTCAAATATTTATCTGTTGAATAATAGATGAGAATTTCCCTCGTTAAAGTAATTACACAATTAAACTTATACAATATGAAAAAGAATGTATTTTTATTTTCACTGTTTTTGTTACTGTTTGTTGCTAATGGAGTTTATGCACAGAAAGAAAAGAGTGTTGGAGTGAGTGCGGGTCTGGTCTTTTTAGATGAAATTGACTACGCTAAGGTGGGTGTTGAATATAACATGGACTTGAGCAAGAGTATTCGTTTTTCGCCTTCTATCGATGGTTATTTCGGGACGAATTCATGCGTGGCAATTCATGCAGACTTTAATTATTTAATTCCGCTTACGGACAAAATAAAGTTTTTTCCGATTCTTGGAGTAAGCTATGTAACAGATGATCTTGTTTTGAAGTCTGATCGGCTGGGTGTTAATGCCGGACTGGGATTGCAACATGATCTTTCTGATAAATTTGCCCTCAATGCTAAACTGAAATACCAGATACTTGATCATTCCGATCTGATGGTTCTGGGAATAGGTCTTGTAAGGAAATTCTAATCCCCGATCCGATCACATCAATGCAACAAAAACGGATACTTATTATTGAAGCGGAAGCCGATGCCGAGCATCAGATAATTGGGGTCGTGAAAGTTTTGCAGGCAGTAGCCGATGTGTAGGAATAGGTTGCGCGTGATGTCGGTTTTGAGGGCTAATGTCTGGTATACGCCTTTCAGGTCTTCTCCACTGTAGAAAAGATTGGTTCCCAAGCCGACATTGACACTGAAATAAGGCATAACGTATTCGAATCTGCCTGAAAGCCCTAAGGCGAGTTGTTTGCTGAAGCCGGGTGTGTAAAAATGCTGGTCTGTACCTGAAATGTAATCTTCCGTATATACGTTGGCACTACCATCGTAAACACCATCCAGAGAAATTCCCAGACGGGATTTATAACCTAGGTTATACATCGGAGCAAAATTAAATCCTAATACGGGATAGGCGTGGGGCGAGGCTACTTGTTGGTCTCCGAACGCAACGCCCTTTCGACGCCAGGAACCAAACAGAACCAAGTCATAACTGATGTGACGATTGAATTCCGGTATGCGATAGTTGCGGATCGGAGGTAATTTCCCTGCTTCCCGGTTGAAATTATAAACTAAGCCTACCTTGAAGCCGGACGTGTTTAGTCCTGCGTTGGGAAACTTGGTGTTTCCGTTTGAAAAGTGTGTCAGATCAATACCGGTGGTCAGGTCGAACCGGCGTGAAAGCATCCAGTTCAGATAGAGATTGACGTTCATATAGGCATTGAACTTAGACCCGATCGATTTGTTGTACGAATTTTCGTAGGGGTCGTAAGGTTTCCATCCGGTTGAAATACCAAAGTTCCATTCGTAGTTCAGCGAGACACGGGGATCGAGTTTGGCGATTCGGGCTCCCTGAAATAAATAAAGTGCAAAAGGGTCTCCCAACTGAACCGGCTCGCCGAAGTTAAAATAGGCAAGTCCCAATCCCTGATATACACCGCCATAAATGAGGTCGGTACAAGTGTTGGGTTGAGACTGGAATGAATATCTTAGATGTGTAGACAAGGCGTTGCGCAATATCTTTCCGGTCATGTTATCTCCTTTAAGGAAGGAGTTGGAATGGAGGATAAAACCGGGTCTGACTTCTACGCCGAACCGATGGATCAGCTTTCTTGAAAAGGTAAAAGAGTCCATGTCGCAGGTCAGGCTATCTATAGAGGAGGTGATTCTTCCCGGAACAGGGGAGTTTGTCCGATACGCAAATAAGCTACCTATAGTCTGCCCTATAGTAGAAGAAGTGTTAAGAATAAGAAGCAAAGCCATAAATAAGGCTCTTGCCGGATAAGTTCCCGATTGTTTTTTTATATATTCCACTTCACACTTCATGTACGGACGCTGTTAGCCGGATAGTCGATGATTTTGTTTTTATTGAGAAAGAGGCTTTTGCCTCTTTCTCTTATTTTCCAGACTTGATTCTTACAGAATCTGTACGCTGTCGTCTTTTACCTGTTCTTCTCCGGAAGGAGTGATCAGTTTATATCCCTTTCCGTGGATATTGATGATTTCGATTCCCGAATCGTCTTTCAACAGCTTGCGAAGTTTGGTGATATACACATCCATGCTGCGCGCATTGAAGTAGTTATCATCTACCCAGATTGTCTTCAGGGCATAGTTGCGTTCCAGGATTTCGTTGGCGTGAGAACAAAGCAGGCTAAGCAATTCGCACTCTTTCGTGGTTAGCTTAGTTACTTTATCGCCGATTGACAGGGTTTGTTTTTGTGTGTCAAACATGAAGTTACCCAATTTGTAGAATGGTATATCCTTCATTTTCTTTCCTTTCACGCGGCGAAGGATCGCCTCGATGCGGAGCAAGAGTTCTTCCATGCTGAAAGGTTTGGTCAGATAGTCGTCGGCGCCAATCTTGAATCCTTCCAGAATGTCTTCTTTCATTGTTTTAGCGGTAAGGAAGATTACCGGTATATCCGGATTGATCGAACGGATTTCCTGAGCCAGCGTGAAGCCATCTTTCTTTGGCATCATCACGTCTAATACACAAAGGTCGTATTTGCCTTTTGTAAATCCTTTATACCCTGCTTCACCATCGGTGAAAAGATCTGTCACATACCCTTTTGCTTGTAAGTATTCTCTTAAAAGCATTCCTAAATTTTCGTCGTCTTCACAAAAGAAGATCTTTAGTTTTTCGTCCATAAACTAACTTTTTATAAGAGGTAAAGTAATAATAAATTTTGTTCCGATATTTCCGGTTCCGTTTTCAGCACGTATCGTACCGCCATGTTCCTCCACGATTTTCCGAACGTAGGCCAATCCTAAGCCAAATCCTTTTACATCGTGTACATTTCCCGTCGGGATGCGGAAGAAGCGGTCGAATACTTTCTTTTGATACTCCTTCTTGATCCCTATTCCATTATCTTCGATTGCTATTTGTAGTTTTCCTCCTTCATTGGAAGTCCGTGCCATGAGCATTAGCGGTGCGTCCGGATTGCGGTATTTGACCGCGTTGTCCAGCAGGTTGAACAATACATTCGTGATATGCATTTCGTCTACATAAATAGAAGACTCTTCTGCCTGCAGGTCGATGTCGATGCTGCCCCCGTATTTCTCTACCTTCAGTGTGAATGTGTTGGCGATGCCGGCAATCAAGTCGTTTGCATCGACTTCTTTCAGCTTCAGCGCCGCTCTTTGTTTCTCGAACAGAGACATCTGCAATACCTTCTCTACGAGGAAGCCAAGGCGTTTGGTCTCATCGTTGATCACGCCTGAAATATGCTTGAATACATCCGGACTTTTTGTTATATCGGAGTCTTTCAGCATCTGTGCCGCCAATGAGATGGTAGAAACAGGCGTCTTCAATTCGTGGGTCATATTATTAATGAAGTCGTTCTTCATTTCAGAGAGTTTCTTCTGCCGGAATACGATATAGATCGTAAACGAGAAGGTAACCAGCAATATCAGAGAGAAAATAGCCGAAGGAACCAGAAACGTTACCGACTGTGCGATATAGTCGCTTTTTGTCGGGAAATAAACCTTCAGGTAGTTTTGCTTTGAAGGAGGATCTCCCGGAAAAAGCACCTGGGTAACCATCTCTGCCGGATTTGGCTGTACATCGCTGCTTTGATATACGGTGTTTCCATCCTTGCTGATAACGAAGAATACGTACGGAATATTCAACCCGTTATTCAGAAATTCTGTTTTCAGATAAAAATCGAGTTTTTTAAAATCCACCCGCTCTTCAATCGGTTTCAGATTCGCCGTGTTCATGATGTTGAGAAGTAGCTCGTCCATCAGTCCCCGCTGGTATTGATATCTTTGGCGGATGATTTCCTGTAATTTTTCGGAAGTCCTGACAATGCTGTTCGTTGGAGTGTTCGGCTTGGCAGAGGAGGAGAGAGATGAAAAAGGTTCGAACTTGCGATCGTCTAACAGTTGCATCCTGTTTACCGTATGATTAATGGTCGACCCGTTTGTGTCGCGTATTTGCAGTTGATACTGTTCTCTGGAGATTACCCGGGAGGAGGTTTTCGAATCCGGCACGTTCTGGTATATATAAGAACCTTCTCCTTGATTGATGTCATCGTCCATATATTTGCTGGTTTCGTCCAGTTCCAGATTTTTGGATACCTGGTGCAGGCTTCTCTTGACCGTTTCGTTAAACTGCTCGCTGCTCGTTTTTAAAATGGTTGTCACATACGTCACCTGCAGGTACAAAAGTCCTACAAATGCGAATGCCATAACAATGGCCAGTAACCAGACTGTTGACTTCCTCATATTCTGTTTTTCTTCTATTTATGGAACAAATAACGTTTATTTTAGTTTAATATTTACACAAAAAAAGTGAAAATAACCCATGCCAATTCTTAATATATCTAATCGAACAGCGATTTTCTGCCTATTTAATTGCTGATATATAATATGTTATAATTTTAACAAATTGGGAATTAGGAGAACAAATATATTTCTTAAAATAAAGAGCCGGATACGGGTTGGACGATGCCGGGATACAGGGCAACGACACAGGGCATACGCATTTAAAATAGCCTCGTCATCTTTGCGAGAAGCGAAGTGACGAAGCAATCCAGAGAGGGGGCGTAAACTGGATTGCTTCACTACGTTCGCAATGACGAGGCAGTTTTTGCAAATGCATTTACCTTGACTCTCTTAATGTCTTTCCGATTTCATTACGACATTCAAAAATTTAGAGGTAGGTCTAAATCAATTTAGAGGTAGGTCTAAAATAATTTGTAGGTAGGTCTAAATTATTTTGTAGGTAGGTGTAAATAATTATTCAATGTAGTGACTAAGGCAAACGTACTACACTGATGGATCCGGTGATTCAAAAAAACATTGCGAGCGCAACGAAATAATCTGTTTGTGTGGAAGATTATTTTCGCTTGCGCTCGCAAGAATACGTGTTTTCAGGAAGTTGTTAACTGTAAGTTGTTATATTTTATAGTAATCTTCCCAACCTTTGCGCGGTGGTTCGCCAACTAACATTTGGTTTGCCAACGCGTTGTTTGTTATTTGCTTCGTGCTTCTGTCGAAAAGCAATTTTTCTCCTAACTGCTGACTCAGCACGCCGAGACAGAATACCTGGCTAAGCGGACCTGCGATTGAGAACGGAGAGCGTGTTTTTTCTTTTCCCATACAGGAGAGCAGGAAGTTTGCATAGTGATTGGACGGACTCTTCGGTATCTCCGGCAGTTTGGATGCCATGTCTTTGGCTTTTTCCTCGGGGATGATCGAAAGCGTACTCCCGTGTGAACCACCTTTAAAAGTCAGCGTCTTTGAATAGATTTCTTTACCCGGATTCAACTTGGCAGGTTGAATTTTTCCTCCTGCTACAGTTGGGATATTCGGATCAATTTCGGATACGCCATATCCGTCAGGCACAGCCGGGATATTATCCAGTCCGTCTTGCCATGTGATATCCAACGCCGGCATATTACCTCTTTCCGGGAATTTGAATATAATGGTAGAAGACATGGGGAAGAAGAACTTGTTGTGATCTTTCAGATAAGTAGGATTGATTTCGTAGGGCAAGCCTAAGTCCAGGAATTCGTGTGCGGTATCAATAATATGTGCGCCCCAGTCTCCCAGCGCGCCCATGCCGAAGTCATACCAGCAACGCCATTGGCCGTTTACAAAATCTTTATTGTAGTCGTGATGTTTCACCACGCCCAGCCAGGTATCCCAATCCATTGTTGAAGGGATGGGTTCGGCAGCGGGGAAACTCGTAATTTTAGGATCCCACTCATGCCAGCGGCGTGAATTATTCATGTGTGCTGTGATGGCGGTTACATCTTTAATGATTCCCGCTTCAACCCATGTCTTGAACTGGAAGTAGTTTCCTTCCGAGTGCCCCTGGTTTCCCATTTGGGTTACTACGCCGTATTTCTTTTCGCCCTTCATCATGAGCTCCACTTCGTTGAAAGTGCGTGCCATCGGTTTCTCTACGTAGACATGTTTCCCGTGTGCCATAGCTTCCATTGTGATCGGAAAGTGGGAGTGGTCGGGAACGCCAACGGTGACGGCATCGATTTTGTCTGCCATCTTGTCGAACATTTTGCGGAAGTCCTGAAATCGGGGAGCATCGGGAAACATATTCATGACTTCCTGTGTATGAGGTGCGCCCATATTGACGTCGCAAAGCGCTACAATATTACAGAGCCCTGTATTGTAGAGTTCTTTTGCAATTTCCCCACCGCGGAATCCGACTCCGATAAGCGCCAGGTTTACCCGCTCATTGGCACTGACAAAAGGGTTGGAAGGTATTGTTCTTGCCTGAGTTGGCGTCCAGAAAGCAGGTATAGCCGTTGCTGCTGAGGCAGCTAATGCTTGTTTAAGAAACAAGCGTCTTGAAATTTCACTTGACTTCATGGTATTCTTTATGATTTAGATTAATTAATGTCCGCGCAAACACAAATCTGTTTTGCGAAAATAGGTATTTTTTTCTTTATCCGGTCTTTTCCTGGAAAGAAAAACATATTCGAGTTGTTAATTTGATTTTCCAATGCGTATCGTGTACATTATGTAAATCAAAACCTGAGGTTGGTGTGTGTGTTTTTCACTTGTTGAATATTATAATCAATACACACCTGAAAGTTTCAAATAAGATAAAAAAAAGCGAAAAGCATAAGGTTTTTATCGTATTTTGTTATATCTTTGCTTCTCTATTTCATTTGAAGATAAAATAGATTTCCCTTATTAAGAAACATTATTCAAACCTTAACTAACTTTTTCTTTTTGTTTAAAACGGTTAAATGTGGAAACGGCTGGGTGAGAATTTAGCCGTTTCATTTTTTTATACCCCTCTTGTGTTCAATCTTTTTTGGCGGCATGATCCGGGATCAAGTTCAATAAATGTATGGCGTAAAAAATATTAGTTATATTTGAATACCGTAAGAAACTGTTTCAGGAAAAGTTCAGCAATACAATTCCGGCAATGGGCAATATATCGGGGTCATTAAAATCAGTGTTTTTTATGAGAATCATCTCCAGAGGTAAGTTTTTGAAAAGGGGGCTTCTTTTATATAGAAAAGTTCGGTATCGCAAAGGGTACGGGGTGCATTCGCCTTTTGCCTTCAATCTGATCACCAAAGTAATCGACGAGCGCGCGGCTTATTATTGTGAGGATGATATAGAACTGACCCGAAAAAAAATCAGCTACACGGAACAGTTTTTTTCTTTACCTGCGGCAAATGGGGGGGAGGAACAAAATTTTCCGATTCAGGAGATCGTCAGTAAGATGTCGATCAAGCCAAAGAGTGGTGCTCTGCTGATGAGAATGACCAACTATTTTAAACCCCGCAATATTCTTCAGGTAGGAGAAACTACGGGGATCTCAACACTCTATCTGTCTGCTTATTCATCGGATGTGCAGGTTGTTGTTCTTGAAGAGCATGCCGGGCGTTCTTCTCTTTGCCGGGCGGTTTTTGAAAAGCATAAAGCAGCCAATATTCATTTACAGGAAGGAGCTTACTGCGACACATTGCCGATTGCCCTTTCCCGGACGGGAAGCGTGGATTTTTTGTATCTTGACTTTTTGAACAGTCCGGAGTTGAATACGTATGTGCTTGAACAATGCCTTCCTTATTTGCATGACCAAACCGTTCTGGTCGTTGCCGGAATCAAAACGTCTCGGGAGAAAAAAGAATTCTGGAAGCATCTTTGTTTTCGGTCGGAGATAAGCGTTACGGTAGATGTGTATGAATTTGGAATCGCTTTCTTTAATAAAAAACTGTATAGGCGGAACTATATTGTATCGTTTTAGGTTACTAATGCAGACAAATAAATAAAAAAAATATACGAATGAAAAAAAGCATCGTTTATACCCGTACAGGAGACAAAGGAACTACTGCGTTAGTGGGCGGTAAAAGAGTCTCAAAAACAGATCCTCGTATAGAAAGTTACGGAACGGTTGATGAGTTAAACTCGTTTGTCGGTCTGTTGGCTACAGAAGTAACAGATGAAAAGGACCTGGAGTTTCTGAAGTTTGTTCAGCACAAGCTGTTTAATATCGGTTCTTACTTGGCGACCGATCAGGAAAACACGGAGTTAAACATCGAAAGCCGGGTAACGGACGAAAGCATCAGCCGGATAGAAAAAGAAATCGACCGGATAGATGCAGACTTACCACGCATGAATCACTTTGTTCTTCCGGGAGGAAGCCGCTCTGCGGCGCTGGCACACGTTTGCCGCACCGTATGCCGACGTGGAGAACGTTGTATTTACGCATTGAACGCCACTGCCGAAACGGATAAAAACGTTCTGATTTTTATAAACAGGCTGTCTGATTATTTCTTTGTTTTATCCCGCAAACTCTGTATTGCCGCTCACGGGAGTGAAATAATATGGGATTATACTTGT
>DAIPZX010000064.1:0-9450 GCA_036781995.1 Massilibacteroides sp.
AAATACATAAAAATAAAAAAAACAGAACGAATATTTTTTTGAGTTGCATAAATAGAATTGTTTAACGAATAATTAATGTGATGAAAATTAACAAAAAGAGTGCAGAATGCATACACCCGGATAGTGCCCTCATTCCTGCCAATAATTCGGATCGTTCAGAATCACCGCTTCTGTTCCTTCATCAAATCTCAGACCCGGACCAAGAACACATTCTTGCGCCGCGATAAGCAATTTCTGATTTTTCTTGTCCGTCAACAAGAAATAGGCTAAAAAACTATATTCTTTATCTTTGGAGAAGTCTCCTTCAAAATAAATCATATTGCCATCAAGCCATACACGTAACTTATCATACGGAAAATCTATTTTGCGGGAATCTACATATATCTTTTTGGGATGATGAAGTTTATAATCGCCATTTCCATTTATTATTTCAAGTTCACTATTGGGAGCCCAGGAGTCTATACAGGTTGTTGCAGGATAATTCAATTCGAGTGGATTGACTAATGATTCATCGTCTCCTGAAGAAGAACAAGAAGAAACAACAAAAGACAAAAATAAAATGAATGTTTTTTTGAGTTGCATAAAATAAAGAGGTATCAGATTAATTTAACGGAAACAAAGCGGCAATATACAACAAAATTATTGAATTTGAAAGAATCGTAACCATTTTGTGTAGCAAGCAGGGCAAACGCATGTGAAATTCGAATGGATACGCTTGTTATGAGTAAAGACGCAACTTATTTGTATTTTTGTTGTAATTACGAAGGACATCAGATGATGTCTAAAGGAAAGAAGTAATTTTATTGATTCAGTAAATGAAAAAGATAACACTCATTACGGGCGGACAACGTTCGGGCAAAAGCCGGTATGCGCAGGAGATGGCGTTGTTGCTCTCTGCCCGGCCTGTATATCTCGCCACTTCACGTATTTGGGATGAGGAGCACCGCCGGCGCATAGACCGGCATAAAGCCGAACGGAAAACCGAGTGGACAAATATAGAGGAGGATAAGGCATTAAGCAAGCATCAACTGAGCGGCAGGGTTGTTTTGGTGGATTGTGTCACGCTTTGGGCAACCAACTTTTTCTTCGACTCCAACGCGGACACGGAAAAATCTCTTGCCGAGCTGAAGGCTGAGTTTGATCGGTTTACCGAACAGGATGCCCGGTTTATTTTTGTAACAAACGAAATCGGTCTGGGGGAAATGTCGCAAAACGAACTGCAACGGAAGTTTGCCGATCTGCAAGGTTGGCTCAATCAATATATCGCAGAAAAAGCCGACGAGGTCTTCCTGATGGTTTCGGGCATACCGGTCAAAATAAAATAAATAAGTATATGGTACACTTCAACATTGAGCATCCTGAAAATGAAATACGCTCTTTTCTGCAAGACAAAATTGACAACAAAACCAAGCCAAAAGGTTCGCTGGGTAGGCTGGAAGAAATTGCCATGCAAATCGGATGGATACAACAAACGTTGTCGCCACAGCTTAATCACCCTTGCCATATTGTTTTTGCCGGAGATCACGGTATTGCCGCTGAAGGAGTCAGTCTGTCTCCGCAGGAGGTGACTTATCAGATGATCGCCAATTTCCGGAATGGCGGAGCAGGGGTAAATTTTCTTGCCCGGCAACATCATTTTGATTTAAAGATCGTAGACGCGGGCGTAAACTTCGATTTTAAAGCAGACGATCCGATTCTGGATAAAAAGATCAGGAAAAGCACACGCAACTATCTGCACGAAGCCGCCATGACCCGGGAAGAGATGGAGTTGGCACTCGCAAGGGGAGCGGAATGTGTGCAGGATTGCTTTGAAGCGGGTTGCAATATCATTTCATTCGGCGAAATGGGCATCGCCAATACGTCCTCTTCCTCTCTTTGGATGACGTATCTGACCGGAATTCCTTTGGCGAAATGTATTGGTGCCGGATGTGATCATACGGGCAACATCATCGACCATAAACACAATGTATTGAAGCAGGCAATGAAAAATTACAAAGGAGATGCATCTGCGGAAGATATCATACGATACTTCGGCGGTTATGAAATGGTCATGACCATAGGCGCCATGCTGAAAGCTGCCGAAAAGAAGATGGTTATCCTCATTGATGGTTTCATCATGACAAACTGCCTACTTGCCGCCTCTAAGCTAAACCCCGAAGTGATCCACTATTGCTTATTCGGACATCAAGGAGATGAAGCGGGACATAAATTAGTGTTAGACTATTTAGGAGCCAAACCTTTGCTGAATCTTGGGCTGCGACTGGGAGAAGGCACCGGGGCTTTATGTGCTTATCCGATTGTAGAATCGGCGGTAAGAATGATCAATGAAATGAATTCGTTTAAAGAAATCCGGGTTACTAAATACTTCTGAACATGAAATATCTTGCGGCGGCATTTGTCTTTTTTACCCGTTTGCCTTTCTGGAAGCTGAAAGTGTTCAACGTACCTTTGGACTGCTTCAGGGAGGCAATTAACTATTGGGCGGTAACAGGCTGGCTAACGGCAGGTATTATGTCCGCCGTATTATGGTTATCCGCACAAATCCTGCCTTATTCGGTCGCGGTTATCCTGGCTCTCCTCAGCCGTGTATTGCTGACCGGAGCTTTGCACGAAGACGGGTTGGCAGACTTTATGGATGGTTTCGGCGGAGGACAAAACAAAGAGAGAATCCTTGCCATTATGAAAGATTCGCATATCGGCACGTATGGGGTTATCGGACTCTTATTTTATTTTCTGTTGCTTTTTGAAGTGTTGTCGCATCTTCCGTTAGGTATAGCTTGTGTTATGATCCTGATAGCCGACCCTTTCTGCAAATTTATCAGTGCGCAGATCGTTCTTTTTCTGCCCTACGCTCGCACAGCGGAAAGCAGCAAATCAAAAGTCGTATACAATAAAACCTCCTCTATTTCTTTTTTTGTTTCCGGTATCTTCGGGTTAGCGCCATTGGTGTTTATTCCCCATGTTCAGTGGTTAGCAGCTTTATTATTTCCTGTTGTTGCCTTTCTGTTTTTAACTCGATTAATGAGGAGGAAGATAGGCGGATATACGGGCGATTGCTGTGGCGCGTTATTCCTGTTGTGCGAATTATCGCTTTATACAGGCATCTTTATCTGTTTAAAAAATTTCCCCTTATGAAAATCTATTTCATCAGACATACATCAGTAGCCGTACCTAAAGGCATCTGTTATGGTCAAACGAATGTTTCACTCAGCATCACCTTCCCGGATGAGGCTCAATTAGTCAAAGACAAATTAAAAGACTTCCGCCCCACAGCCGTTTATTCGAGTCCGTTGACACGCTGTACCCGATTGGCCGATTTCTGCGGCTTCGCGCATGCCATAACAGACAATCGGTTAAGAGAACTTCATTTTGGTGATTGGGAAAAACAGGCATGGAACAAAATAGACATGTCTATATGGAAAACAGACTGGATAAACAACCCGGCACCCCGTGGCGAATCATTGATTCAACTATACGAAAGAGTTTCTTCGTTCCTTAACGAGCTGAAAGGAAAAGACAATGACACCACCTTAGTCTTTACGCATGGCGGTGTCATCAATTGTGCAAAAGTCTATTTTGGTCAGACCTCAATAGAAAAATCATTTGAACAACTTCCCGCATATGGGGAAGTGGTTGGGTTTAGTCTGAACCCGGGATAAGAAATCAGACAAATTTAATTTTGTATCGTAACAAATACGGTTTTCAGATTTTCAGATTTAACGGCAACGACAGATTCACCTCCATGCTTAGCCAGTTTGATTTTAGCCCTGCCATTAGCTACCTGCACTTTAGCTGAACCAGACGAGGTGCCTAAATGCTTCAGCAATTGACCATCGCCAACCGACTCAAACCGGATAAATTGACTGGATTCCAGGCATAAGACATCCTTTTCGTCTCTGAGTTCGGCATGAATCCAGACATGCTCATCATCCGCCTCTGTCATATAGGCTTTTATAACGGCTTCTTTCCCGATAGGACGCGTTTCGTACTCAAACGTGATCTCATCTTCTATCCGAACCCGATTCTTGCCTTTTCCCATCAAACCAATCGCCTTAATCGTATTTTCTCCGGATAGCAAGCGTGAGTTCCATCTTAATCCGGCAGCAGGAAAGTCTTGCGAGTTCCGTTTCTTTATTCCTAAACTTACACCATTCAGAAACAACTCTACCTGTTCGCAATTGGAATATACCTTGATTAACTTTTCTTCATCGGCTTTTCCCCATCTCACAGGCATATTGTGTCCGAAAATACGAATCATCGGTTTTTCAGTCCAATAAGAACTGAATACATAAAAAGCTTCTTTAGGCGTTAAATCCCGTTCTACAACACCTTTCTGATTGACATAAGGCACAGGGTTTTCCGGTCGCACAGGCGTTGAGAAGTCCTTGAACGGCCAATAAGCCGCCCCTGTTAGCCACGGCATCGTTTCCTGTTCTTTGAGATGCCAGTCTATGAGGTCGCAGATATATGTTTCATTCCAGCTTTTATAACCGTTTTCTTTTGTTTTCTTCGCCAGATTCTGAAAGAACAAGGTGTCTTGTGCGGAAATTTCATCTAATCCCGCATAGTCTATTTCATCATATCGTCCGGCATGGCTGTCACCCCCCCATTCCACATGCAGAAAATGATTCACTCCATCAAATGCCTGTTGTGAGAATTCTTTATATTGGGTATAATGCCCTCTGTACCATCCTGGCCAAATAGAAGGCGAATACACATCAACGATATCTTTGCAGAACTCGCAACGACGGATACAGGTTAAACGGGTATTATCCAGACTGTGTGACAAATCATGTAATTCCTTCATAAAAGTCCGGATCTTCTCCTTGTCGAATTCCGGGAAATCATTCGGCCAGTCGTTTTCATTGCCAAGCCCCCATAAGATAACAGCAGGATGATTACGATGCTGGGTGATCATGTGCGTAAGCATACGGCGAGCCTGTTCTTTATAAACCTCACCTCCAAGACCGCCACGACACCAGGGTATTTCTTCCCAGACAAGCAATCCCAATCGGTCACATGCTTCCAAAACAATGCGCGACTGCTGATAATGCCCCAGACGAATGAAGTTTACACCCATCTCTTTCATCAGTTGCATTTCCTGCACAATCTGTTCTTCAGTCATAGCGGCTGCTACTCCTGCATGATCCTCATGGCGGTGAGTTCCACGTAATAATAACCGTTGCCCGTTCAGAAAGAAAGGTCCTTTATCTTTAAACTCAACATGCCTGAATCCGAATTTCTCTTCGCAAACCATCGTTCCTGCCGAAGAAGCAAGCGTAACCTTCGCAGAATAAAGATTCGGTGCTTCGGGCGACCAGATTTGTGGCTTGGGTATTCTTAAAGACAAGATATCTTTTGGGTCAAATTCTGTGAGATTTATCTGATTATCAGCCACCTCCCGACCTGCAGGATCAAAGACCTGCACACTGACTGATGCACTCTGTATCCGGGAATGATTGGCAAATGAAGCTTTTATATTCAGCAGCCCCTCTTTCCCTTTTGCATCAACGGAGGCGTTAGTTTGTATTCCCTCGAAAGCTACAGCAGGGGTATAAACCAAATTGAGATACCTGTATAATCCGCCATAGATATTAAAATCCGACAAATCAGAAGGGATCATTTCTGTATCACGCGTATTATCACAACGGATACTCAAGGGAATTTTTCCTTCAAACCTTTTTGCATCTTCCGTTTGCAAAAAACGCTCTACCGCATCAGTTATATCAACAGTCCATTCATCATAACCTCCGACATGGCTGCCGACTTTCTCTGTATAAACAAAGACATCGGTTTTCTGGCCTGCTCCTTCAAAATGTAGCAAGACACGTCCATCCACATACGGATTATGGATATCCAATAATTGCTTATACCAACCCGGACCTTCATAATAGTTCACATCCGGATCAACACAATCCTGCGCATTAAAGCAATGAGGAAGCGTAACGGTAGTCCACAGAGGAACGGTTTCAGGGGTATCTTTTCCCGCCGGTTTTCGCACCGCTTCCCAAACACTGCCCAAATCCTGACGCAAAAATTGCCAGCCGTCATTCAGCCTTACTTTCTCCGAATAATTAATCTGGGAAAAAACAGATAATGATACAACTAAAAATAAAAATGCAAACACTATTTTTCTGAACATACTTTCGAGTTTTACAGTTGATATAATCGATCTTCTTTCATGATGTGTTTTTCACATTAGTTTGACGATTCTTCCATCGCCCCAAACAGCAAACGGTTTCTTGCTGATTTATTCTGTTTACTGTTTTTCTGATAAAGAATCAAATAAGAACCGCGTGACGGATCCAATGCTACTATACGATACAAATCCTCACAGAAATTCTGCTGCGCATTCTCCCAACCACTGATTTGCTGATAAGGCCATGCCGTCACCTCTTTTCCTAAATAAGGAGTGAGAAAATCAACTGCTTTGTAAAAATTTCTGCCATCTTTGGATTCGATATTATATAATGCTATACCTAAACTTTTAGCTATGGCAAACATATCGATCATGTGTTTGATGTTATACTCCGAATAATGGAACGCCAAGGTCCGTTTGAGTTCTTCCGGCTGTGTTCCGTCCGGCTCGATCTGCGTAAACAAGCGCATAGCAGGGAATTCGTTTATAACACTGAGAGCCGTATCTTTATCTCCGGAAAACAAAGAAAACAAGACCAATTGAACATCGTATGCCAATCCATGATTATTTTTACCGTTTCTTTCGGCAATACCCTGATCACTCGTCTTCCACCATTCGGAAAACAGTTTGAACCAATCCTGTAAACCTTTCTTATCTGCATCCGTATAGGCGGGAGAATTTTCGAGCAGACAGATACCATTCAGCATATCCACAAAAGAATACGTATCAATTAAGCCAAAAGAACGCCCTTTGTTGTTGTTGACTCCCGGAATAAATTGGGCATACTCAAGATGGGGATTCATCCGGGTATCTTTATTAAGAAACCACACCCTTAAAAATTCTACTGCTTTTTGGGCATATGCTTCATTTCCACTATAAAAATAAGCCAGCGAAAGCGTAGTTACCGCAGCCGACATATTCCCCAAAGGATTTCTGTCATATTTATTCAACTCCGGATTAGATTCTCCATCTCTATGTATGTATGGCAACCCGTCAGGCTTAGATGGGTCCGCCCACACATAACGACTCAAACTTACGTAGTCGTGCTTATCTCCGCTGGGAGCCAAGCCCTCTTTGAAGGTAACAGAGAAAGGCGCTAAGCTCAATTTGGCGTCAGCATCCTTTATTAAAGAAGCATAAGCTGCTGAATACACAGGCGTATGGATATGTTCCTTTATCTCCTTCAACTTATCTGCATCCCACAGCCATTGTGCCTGCGCGCAGATTCCAAAACTCAAAAAAAACAGACAAAACAAGTATAGTCTTTTCTCTTTCATGGTGTTTTTTACTCTTTTTTTATTAATTCACCCCAAAGAAAGTGTTTTTTTTATTACTGATTATCTATTTTCGTATAATAAAGACTTCCTCGCGCACAAATATATAAAACATCTCTGTTTTTACCTCCTAAGACAAGTGACGACGGACGTTCAGGAACATTGATGTATTTCTTTAACCGCCCACTCTTCTCATATACAATAATATTGCCGGATGAGACATACACATCTCCATTCGGAGTAGTTAGAACATCTTGTTCTCCATCACAAACAAACAATTCCGGGTTCATAAACTGTCCTTGTTCCCCTATAGTCATTGAATAGGTCTCCTGGTTCGCGTTGCTGGACACATAAACGGATTGTCCCGGCTGTGCTGCTTTCAGAGAATAGGTTTGTGCTAAATCCGGTGTATAAGGAATTATCGTAACACCATCGGGAGCAATAAAACAAGTCTTTACGGGAGTTGCAATCGCAGTTTCCACATTACGTTCGAGTCGATAACGCGAAGTCTGGTAAATCACATTATTAATACGATTTGTATCTACTGATGAAAACGGCACTTCTTTTAGTTCCCGGATAGAACCAATCGGATTTTCGGGATTAAGAGCGACGACCCTTATCACTCCCTTGTTAAATATTGATTCCACCTGTATAAAACGAGTCACAACCAATAAATTGCCTTGTGTATCGAATGCAAGAGAAACAGGAGAAATCGGCAGTTCGCATATTAATTCAATTACTTCATTGGCAACATTCCATCTATAAATACGCTGCCACTTATAGTCTACGAAATATAAATTGCCATCCTTATCTACAGTCGCTCCATCAATAAAATCAAAACCAGTTGCCAGTTTCATCACATCTGTTTCGTCGGCTTTGACAGAGGACACATCTGATACATTAAGCAAAGCTATCTCACGCGGGCGAATACTTACATTACGATCTGAGTCAAATAATGTATCGTCGAATAAATATTTAGTCCAGGTATGTGTTCGTAATCCACGAAACAGTATATTAGTTGAGCCGGATGTGCGAATAGCATAAGGATACGGGGTGGTAACCCGGCTTACCCGATAAGCAAAGGTATTCGCCAACATAACATTTTCGGAATTACGAATATCCAGCGGCAGACAATAGGGACCTTCTCCGCTCTCTTCTTCTAATTGCAAGCCGTATATTTTCCAGTTGGCCATATTCTCCAGAATAACTTCATTTCTCACGTGATGTTCAATGGACATTATATATATCCGCCCGCTTGTTTTCGTGTCTGAAATATACAGCCCTGCTGAAGCGTATGGACTCGGTGTCCATATATCTTTAAATGTTCCGCCTCCACCTTCAGTAATCCAAAGGCTCCAGTTTTGGGTATCCCATTTACGGTAATAAGTTCCATCTGCAGTTCTATTATCGTTATAGACTCTTATTTCACGACCTTCCAGATCATAAGTGCCATGCCCTCCTGTAAAACGTACATCATTCATCATTGATTTTTCTCCGGCCATCCATTTAGCGGCAACAGCTCTTGGATTTACACCGGATGTATTCAGACCTATCCCACTCACAATATTTATTCCTCCTTTGGGAGTTTCCAGTAAAGGCAAAGGTGTACCAATACCCTGATAAGCCTCAGTGCTATCACGAATCATTATCTGGGTTATTGAAGGGTGGAGTCCGATAAGATTGGTCTCCGGTTTCAACACAATTGGTTCAGTTACCCGGTAATGTCCGCTCGGCAAATAGATAGTAGTATGATTAGCTATTGCCTGTTTGAGAATTTCCGTATCGTCTGCTTGTCCATCACCAACTGCCCCTAATGATTTCAAATTCACCCATGACTCCACATTAGCGAGCACCGGTATATCAGACAGCACTAATTCCGGCACTTTCTTTAAGGGTTCTATTTCCTGAGATGTTTTTATTTCAGGCGGCATATTCATAGCAGCATATTGTAGTCCGTGAGTAAAATTTTTTACTTTGTAAAATTTATCTTTTACAGATATCTTTTGCCCCGACTCTCTGAACTGAAGGAAATCAGGC
>DAIPZX010000065.1:0-9419 GCA_036781995.1 Massilibacteroides sp.
ATCAACTTTGTTAACCTTAAATCTAATACTATTATGAAAAAACCACGATACAAAGTTACGCGACTTTTCTATTTTGTCAATAGCTAAAGTGCTAATTAATGTTTTCAAACATGTAATAAACACTAATAAATTGCCTAAAAATGCTTATTGGTGAAATTTATGTTTATTTCTCCGCGTAGATGCGCTGTATTATATCAATAACCTTCATTCCTTCCAGCACATTGGTTGTAATTGTTTCCCGGGATTTGCCGGACAAGACATTTACAACATTGCGAATTACGAAATTATGATTTTGGGCAGATCCTTTATAGGAACCATAATCATTGCCCGGATTGGTTGGAGTCAGTTCCGGCATGGCGTAGTCTTTGATGTGGCAGTATTCCACTTCATTCATGTACTGACCGCCAATTTTCACACTTCCATTTTCGGCAACAATCAACAGGCTGCTTTCCATATTCTTATCCCATACGGAAGTAGAATAATTCAGACTGCCGATACCACCATTCACAAAATTAAACGTAACTAAGCCCGAATCTTCAAAATCGGTAAGCGTTTGATGATTAAAGTCCGAGAAACGGGCATGAATATTACAGATATCTCCAAACAGCCAGTACAGAATATCAATAAAATGAGAAAATTGAGTAAACAGCGTCCCTCCATCCAACTCTGCATTTCCATGCCAACCGCCGACTTTATAATAACGTTCGTCCCGGTTCCAGTAACAATTCAGCTGAACCATATATAACTTACCTAATTTGCCGCTCTCTACCATTTCTTTAATCCAAACGGAAGGAGGTGAATACCGGTTTTGCATAACACAAAATACCTTTTTACTGTATTTGAGGGAGGAGTAAACCACCTTCTCGGCATCCGTCAGGCTTAGTGCCATCGGTTTTTCCAACACAACGTGATGTCCGTTCTGTATGGCAGCAATAGCCATTGCAGCATGTAGCCCATTGGGTGTGCAAACACTTATGACATCTATATCCAAACCGGAAGAAAGCAGCGCGGCAAAGTCTGCATAGAAAGGTACGGAATAAGTGTCGATAGCTAATTCTTCGCGGGCACGAATATCACAAAGAGCGACCAACTCTGCCCCTTCGTCACGGGTAATCATTTCTGCGTGACGTTTACCTATATGCCCACAGCCAACTACGGCAAAACGAATTTTCTTTTTTTCTTCCATGCTAATTTCCTATATCAACGAACAACGCCCATACCGGTCTTAACAGTATCAATAATATAGCCTTGTTCTTCTTCTGTCAATTCCGGATGTATCGGCAATGACAAAACCGATTTGCACAACTTCTCGGCTTCAGTCAGCTCTACAGAGAGGCGAATACACCATCTAAATGCTTCTTGCTGATGCAGGGGAAGCGGATAATAAATTGCCGAGGGTATCCCCTTTTCTTTCAACCAGGCCTGCAAAGCATCCCGTTTTCCGTTTTGTATCAACAAGGTATATTGGTGATATACATGCGTAGAGAATCCGGACTTAAACGGAATGGCCACATTGCTCATAAAACCAAGATGCTCGTCATATCGTTTTGCTTTTTCTACGCGAGAAGCAGTAAAGGTATCCATATGCCGGAGTTTTACGCCAAGCACTGCTGCTTGTATAGTATCCAAACGGGAATTACAACCAATTATTTTATGATGATACTTTTGCTCCTGTCCGTGAGACGCGATCATACGGCAACGTAGTGCCAGATCCGGATCAGAAGTCATTAAGGCTCCGCCATCACCAAAACAGGCTAATGGCTTGGTCGGAAAGAAAGAAGTAGTGCCGATATTGCCGATCGTTCCGGCTTTTTTCCGGCTGCCGTCTTTAAAGGTATACTCAGCGCCAATCGATTGGGCATTATCTTCTATCAGAAAAAGTTTATATTTTTTGGCTATTGCCTGTACGCTTTCCATATCACACGCCTGTCCGAACAGATGAACGACAATAATAGCCTTGGTTTGTCTGGATATCGCTTTTTCAATTTTCGAAGCGTCTATATTAAAAGTTCTCGGAGCTACGTCTACAGGTACAGGAATAAGACCAAGCAGAGCTACAGCCTCAGCGGCAGCGGCGTAAGTAAAGGCAGGAACAATTACCTCGTCTCCCGGTTTTAACCCCAGCGCCATTAAAGCAATCTGCAAAGCATCCGTTCCGTTTGCACAGGGAATGACGTGGGGAACATTCAGGTAGTCGGCCAACTGATTTGCGAATTCTTTTACTTGAGAGCCATTAATATAAGCGCCGCTTTCTACAACCGACTGTACTGCCGTATCAATTTCTTTTTTCAGAAACTGATACTGCCGCTGCAAATCGACCATTTGTATATTTCTTTCAACCATTCAATTCGTGCAGGTAAATTTATTTCACTTCACTACCCGGTTTTACCTTTTTCTCCGGAGTAATGACTGCTAATGTTCCATCTGCATTTTCGGCAGAAAGTATCATTCCTTCCGAAACAACACCTTTTAGCTTTCTCGGAGCCAGATTGGCAATAAAGCAAATTTGCTTTCCCACCAGTTCTTCGGGGTTATAGAACTTAGCGATACCGGAAACAATGGTTCTTGTTTCGAGTCCGTCGTCTATCTTAAATTGCAACAACTTATCGGCTTTCGGAACTTTGCTGCATTCCAGTATAGTTCCGACACGGATATCCAACTTTGCGAAATCGTCAAATTCAATCGTTTCGCGAATGGGGTTCGCTTTATAATCAGCTTCTTCATTTGCTTTTTTTGTATCGAGCAACTTCTGTACCTGAGCTTCGATCACACTGTCTTCGATCTTTTCGAACAGCAGTTCAGACTTTCCAAGCTGATGACCGGCAGACAATAGATCTGTCGCACCCAGACGATCCCATCCTAATGGTTGCACATTCAACATTTTATTCAGTTTGTCCATGCTAAAAGGCAGGAATGGCTCGAAAGCGATAGCCAGATTCGCGGCAATTTGCAGCGAAATATTCAGGATTGTACCTACACGTTCCATATCTGTCTTCGCTAATTTCCACGGTTCGGTATCCGCTAAGTATTTATTCCCGATACGAGCCAGATTCATCGCCTCTTTTTGAGCGTCACGGAAGTGAAAGGTGTCCAACAATCGTTCTACATCTGCTTTCACATGAGAAAAATCATTCAAAGTAGCCTGATCATAATCGGTCAATTCTCCGGCAACGGGAACTTTTCCGTCAAAATATTTCTCGGTCAGCACCAATGCCCTGTTGACAAAGTTACCCAGAATCGCAACCAATTCATTGTTATTACGCGCCTGGAAGTCTTTCCATGTAAAGTCATTATCTTTTGTTTCCGGGGCATTCGCGGTCAACACATAACGAAGCACATCCTGCTTGCCGGGCATATCCATCAGGTATTCGTGCAACCAGACAGCCCAATTACGGGAGGTAGAAATCTTGTCTCCTTCCAGATTCAGAAATTCATTGGCGGGTACGTTTTCCGGAAGACAAAAAGTTCCTTCTGCCTTTAGCATAGCCGGGAATACGATACAATGGAATACGATATTGTCTTTGCCTATGAAATGAAGCATTTTGGTCTCCGGATCTTTCCACCAGGTTTCCCAACTGTCGGGCAGGAGCTCTTTTGTGTTTGAAATATAGCCGATAGGTGCGTCAAACCAGACATAAAGCACTTTACCTTCGGCACCCTCTACCGGGACGGGAATTCCCCAGTCCAGATCACGGCTCACCGCACGAGGTTGCAAACCCATATCCAACCAGCTCTTGCACTGCCCGTATACATTTGGCTTCCATTCTTTATGATCTTCCAGAATCCATTGACGAAGGAACGGCTCGTGCTTATCCAGCGGAAGATACCAATGTTTGGTTTCTTTCATAACAGGAATACTGCCACTGATTGTAGATTTCGGATTGATCAGGTCTGTCGGACTAAGTGATGTGCCGCAGGCTTCGCATTGATCGCCGTAGGCATGCTCGTTCTTGCAATGAGGGCATGTTCCGGTTATATAACGGTCTGCCAGGAATTGCTTTGCTTCTTCATCATAATATTGTTCGCTTGTTTTCTCAATAAACTCTCCTTTATCGTAAAGCTTACGGAAGAAATCGGAAGCTACCTGTTTATGCGTTTCTGAAGTTGTACGGGAATAGATATCAAATGTGATTCCAAAGTCTTCAAAAGATTTCTTGATGATACCATGATAACGGTCTACCACATCCTGAGGCGTTATTCCTTCTTTCTTTGCACGCAGTGTAATAGGCACTCCATGCTCGTCCGAACCTCCTATCATCAAAACCTCTTCTCCTTTCAATCTGAGGTAGCGCGCGTAAATATCGGCAGGTACATAAACACCGGCCAGATGTCCGATATGAACAGGACCGTTCGCATAAGGTAAAGCTGTTGTTATCAGCGTTCTTTTGAATTGCTTCTCCATACTTTGTGTTATCTATTTGAAACACAAAGGTATGTTTTTTTTGCCAATCCCGATGTTATAACCCGCACTTTCTACATTCCCCAACTCTCCCTGTCAAGGCTTCTGTAGTTAATGGCTTCAGCCAGATGCCGAGCCTCGATCTTGTCTGCACTTTCCAGATCGGCAATCGTACGAGACACCTTCAGGATACGGTCGTAAGCACGTGCAGAAAGGTTTAGTTTGTTCATTGCATTTTTTAGTAATGCCAATCCGGCTTCATCAGGGCAAGCATATTGATGAAGCAGCTTGGTGCTCATCTGTGCATTACAATGCACCCCTTCGACAGCCTCGAAACGTTTTTCCTGAATTAACCGGGCATTCATAACCCGTTCACGTACCGAACTGCTCGGTTCGGAGGGGCGTTGTTCGGATATCTTCTCAAAAGGCACGGGGACTATCTCGATTTGTATATCTATCCGGTCAAGCAGTGGCCCGGAAATGCGGTTCATATATTTCTGCACAGCTCCCGGCGAACATAAACAAGGACGATCCGGATGGTTATAAAAGCCGCAAGGACACGGATTCATCGAAGCAATCAGCATAAAACCCGCCGGATAATCTACCGTAAACCGCGCCCGGGAGATTGTTATGCATCGATCTTCCAACGGCTGGCGCATAACCTCCAGCACATTCCGGTTAAATTCCGGCAGTTCATCTAAAAACAAAACACCATTGTGCGACAGGCTGATTTCACCTGGTTGTGGGAAGGCTCCACCGCCAACCATCGCTACATTCGAGATGGTATGATGAGGCGAACGAAACGGACGTTGCGCCATTAATGCCATGCCCCGGTCTATCTTTCCGGCAACCGAATGAATTTTGGTCGTCTCTAAAGATTCCTGAAGCGTAAAAGGAGGAAGAATTGAAGGAAGACGCTTGGCAAGCATGGATTTGCCACTACCCGGAGCTCCGATCATCAACAGGTTATGTCCGCCAGCAGCCGCCACCTCTAACGCTCGTTTCACATTCTCCTGCCCTTTCACATCCGAAAAGTCCAGATCATAATTCAGCTGTTGTTTATAAAATTCTTCTCTGGTATTAACGATAGTAGGTTCGAGTGTCCGTTTTTTGTCGATAAACTCAATGACTTCTTTGATTGTATCTACGCCATACACTTCCAGGTTATCCACAACCGCAGCTTCCCTGGCATTCTGCTTGGGAACAATCAATCCTTTAAAACCTTCTTCTCTGGCTTTAATGGCTATAGGCAACACCCCTTTGACCGGTTGCAGACTTCCGTCTAAAGAGAGTTCGCCCATCATCATATACTCATCTAACCGTTCCGGGTCTATTTCTTCTGCGGCAGCCAGTATGCCGAGTGCCAGGGGGAGGTCATAAGCAGAACCCTCCTTGCGTATATCTGCCGGAGCCATATTGACTACGATCCGGCTACGCGGAAATTTGTAGCCGCTTACCTGAAACGCAGAAATAATGCGTTCATGGCTCTCTCTGACCGCCACATCCGGCAATCCCACCAAAAAAAATTGAATACCTTTCGTACAGCTTACTTCGATTGTCACAATCGTTGCGGAGATGCCCTGTACAGCAGCAGCATAAGATTTTACAAGCATAATTAAGGATTGGGTTCGTAAATTAGTAATCTTTTTTATCCAATAAATTACCGAGCGTTTGTATTATTTCGGCTCCATTATCTGTTTTAAGGATTATTTTATCGTTTTCATCTATCAGAAAGCAACGGGGCAATGCGCTTACATTATACAAATCGAATAATATCGCTGCCTGATTCGCAGAATCTGCCACCACATTCCATTGAATTGTATCTTTCTTCAAAAAATCTCTTACGCCGTAAGGGTCATCATCCAGACTGACCAGCAACACATTCAATTCTTCCTTTTCATATTTTGTCACAACTCTATCCAAGTGCAAAATATCCGTCTGGCACATTTCACACCAGGGAGCGATAAAGGCAAGTAATTTATAATTCGATGCCAGAGAGTCAAGCGCGAATGGTTTTCCATAAATATCTTTAACGGCAAACTCCGGGGCTTCTGCCCCTAAAGCCGTTCGTTTAGCACGAACGCTATACTCGGACAGTTCCTTTATCAAATAAAAGTCTTTCAATTGAGGATCAAGCACAGCCAGCAGTTCATCCAGTTTTCGCGTATCATCCGGAATAACGAAATAGGTTTGAATCAATACCACAGACGCGCTCTCTTTCGGATTATCACAGATATAGGCTAACGCAGATTCCTCGATCTGATGTCTTACATTAGTCAGTTTAGACGAAATATCGGTATTCGCTGATGCAACATCGTTTGTTTCAACTAATGCGATGCTCAAATCTATCTCTTCTTTGATCAAAGAAGAGATACGTTTATAAAATTCAGCCAGTTTATCATTAATCCGACCGCCTTTTATCTGCAGAAGCCGTGGGTAAGCAATATCTCCTGCTATAGAAATTTTTTGTTGAGGTTCGAGAAAAACCGTTACAGGTTTGGTTCGATTTTCAAAGAAAAGAGTAGCAGAATTAAATCCTTCCTGATTAAACTCAAATTTAAACTTCCCGGGGGATGCACATACGACGGAATCCATCACCCTGTCTCCACTACCTTCATATACGATATACACCAACGAATCACTTAGGTTCGTCAGCCTACCCTCCACTTGATAAATCGCATTACTCCCACAAGAGCTAAACAGGGAGAGGAAAATCAAAACAAGGAAATAGTTCTTCAACACTCCTTTTATTCTATCATTTAAGTATTCGGGGTTAAAGGTATAAATAATATTTAACAAAATACAATTATAATAAAAAAAGCCCTTATATAAAGAGGCAAAAAAATAGTGCCGGAGAAAACCGACACTATTTAATCTTATATCATAATCGAAATTACAATTGAGGACCTGCGGGGATAAGCGCCTTAGCGGCATCGTTATCGCAGTATTGTTTGAAGTTTTCGATATACATTCCGGCCAATTGTTTCGCTTTAGCTTCCCAGTCAGACGCATTAGCATAGGTGCTACGTGGATCAAGGATGTTGGAAACGTTATCCAATTTTGCAGGAATTGTCAGGTTCATGATTGGAATATGTACTTTTTCTGCTTTTTCGATTGATCCGTCGATGATTGCATCGATGATCGCGCGAGTATCTTTCAATGAAATACGTTTTCCTGTTCCATTCCAGCCTGTGTTAACCAAATAAGCTTTAGCGTTGTGTTTGTTCATTTTTTCAACCAAACGTTTAGCATACATGGTTGGGTGCAGCGTCAAGAAGGCTTCACCAAACGCAGGAGAGAATGATGGTTGAGGTTCGGTGATGCCACGTTCTGTTCCTGCCAATTTAGAAGTAAATCCGCAAAGGAAGTGGTACTGAGCCTGATTGTCATCCAGGATAGAAACCGGAGGCAATACACCAAATGCGTCAGCAGACAGATAGATGATCTTGTCAGCGTGTCCTGCACGTGAAGGAAGAACGATTTTATTGATGTGATAGATAGGATAAGAAACACGTGTGTTTTCTGTTGTAGAACCATCAGCATAGTCAATATTGCCTTCATCGTCAACAGTTACGTTTTCCAACAAAGCGTCACGACGGATAGCTCTCCAGATGTCCGGTTCGTTTTCTTGGCTCAAGTTGATCACTTTCGCATAGCAACCACCTTCGTAGTTAAACACACCGTGGTCATCCCATCCGTGCTCGTCATCACCGATCAGATAACGTTTCGGGTCAGCAGAAAGCGTTGTTTTGCCTGTTCCTGAAAGACCGAAGAATACAGCTACATCACCATCTTTACCAACGTTGGAAGAACAGTGCATAGAAGCAATACCCTTCAATGGCAAATAGTAGTTCATCAAAGAGAAGATACCTTTCTTCATTTCACCACCATACCAGGTGCCACCGATAACCTGCATTCTTTCTGTCAGATCGAACAAAGTAAAGTTTTCAGAGTTCAAACCTTGTTCCTGCCATTTATCGTTAGTTGTTTTAGAACCATTTAAACATACGAAATCCGGCTCGCCATAGTTTGCCAATTCATAGTGTGAAGGACGAATAAACATGTTGGTTACAAAGTGAGCCTGCCATGCAACCTCAACGATGAAACGAACTTTCATACGCGTATCTTCATTTGTTCCGCAGAAAGTATCAACTACGTACAATTTTTTAGAAGACGAAAGTTGGGAAACAACTCTGCTTTTGCAATAGTCAAATGCTTCTTTTGTACATGGGCGGTTGATAACGCCATCCCACCACAAAGTATCTTTAGTTACATCGTCTTTCACAAAGTATTTATCCTTTGGAGAGCGACCGGTGAACTTGCCTGTATAAACAGCAGTAGCACCCGTTTTTGTCAACTTTGCTTTTTCGAAGCCTTGGTTTGCAGGATTCATTTCATCCTGATACAGCACTTCATAAGAGGGATTGTGCACAATCTCAAAATTGCCTTTAATCCCGTACTTGCTTAAATCCAAATTAGCCATTACGCTTTCAATTTAATTAATTACTACTTATATAACTTTTCTCTATCTCTCTATTTTACAAATATCGCTTTAACAATATCAGGCTTTACAAAAGCCCCTTGTTGACCACGGAACAAATGTAGCACAAAATACCGAAACAAAGCACATATTAAAGAAATTTTTCCTCAATTGAATTCTTTTTAACCACTGTTTAGAAACCGCCTTTCAAAATGTTATTTTTTTGAACAAATCAGAACTTTTAGGTAACTATTCAGCCATTCCTTTTCCTTGTCTCTTACCTCTTACCTTTGCTTAATCATGCTGTTTATCTACACTTTAGATTAAAAACTTTATTGTTATGCTATATAAGAAACCCTATTGGGTACTGAATGGTTCCTTTCTTCAGTAAAGGTTATTGAGGAGTAACCCTGTTTTCAACATCACTATGAATCAAAAAAAACATAAGTATGATTTTCCAAATTCATAGTTATGTTTTTTTGCCACCTAAATACACATTGATTTTCAAATGTGAAAAAATGGGATAAAATTTGAAATTGT
>DAIPZX010000066.1:0-9325 GCA_036781995.1 Massilibacteroides sp.
GGAAGAAAAGACAGTTCAGGTCGAAAACTGGTGGAACACAAGCCGCTTTCATCTATCCATGGCTATTAAAAGCCCGGGTGAACTAAATGTTTTTCTAAATCATTCCTTATCTTCGGAAACGATGCAACGGTTAAGCAAAGCCAAAAAAAAGAAGATGCCGTTTTTTATTACACCGTATTACTTGTCGCTTTTAAACCCCGGCAAAGAAGGATACAATGACGAGTCAATACGCTCCTACATTCTATATTCAAAAGAGCTTGTTGATACATACGGAACAATACATGCCTGGGAAAAAGAAGATATCGTGGTGGAAGGAGAGCCTAATGCGGCAGGTTGGTTATTGCCCGACGGGCATAACATTCATCGCCGCTATCCGGAAGTAGCCATCCTGATTCCGGACTCAATGGGTCGCGCCTGTGGAGGCTTATGTGCTTCCTGTCAACGCATGTATGACTTCCAGAGCGAACGGCTCAACTTTAATCTGGACGAATTAAAGCCGAAAGAGGCATGGGATAAGAAACTGCGCCGTCTGATGCTTTATTTCGAGCAAGACACGCAATTACGCGATATCCTCATCACGGGTGGAGACGCGTTTATGAGCCAGAACGCAACATTACGCAAAATTCTGGATGCCGTATTTGTCATGGCTAAACGAAAACAAAAAGCAAACAAACTCCGTCCCGATGGCGAAAAATACGCGGAGTTACAGCGCGTAAGATTAGGTTCGAGGTTATTAGCCTACCTTCCTCAGCGAATCACACCGGAATTGACGGATATCCTCCGCGAGTTTAAGCAGAAAGCTTCCGCTATCGGGGTTTCCCAATTTTACATACAAACACATTTTCAATCCCCCTTGGAGGTAACTCCTGAAGCAAAACACGCTATAGAAGCTATATTGGCAGCCGGATGGACCATCACCAATCAATTAGTCTATACGGTAGCGGCTTCGCGCCGCGGACATACGGCACGCTTGCGCGAGGTATTGAATAGTCTTGGCGTTGTATGCTATTACACCTTTTCGGTGAAAGGATTTCATGAAAATTATGCCGTATTCACTCCAAACAGCCGCTCCCTCCAGGAAACATACGAAGAGAAATCGCTCGGACATCTTACACCTGAGCAGCAGGAAGAGTTAGACGCGCTAATCAGATCGGAACAACCAACCAATAAACTTTTGCCTGTTTTTCTTAAAAAACACCAATTGCCTTTCGCCGGTACGGATAGAAATGTACTTAATCTGCCGGCAATCGGAAAAAGCATGACGTTCCAATTGGTCGGAATTACAGCAGAAGGAAAACGCGTCTTAAAATTCGATCATGATAGTACAAGAAGACACAGTCCCATCATCGACAACATGGGCGCGGTCTATATTGTAGAAAACAAATCAATCGCCGCCTACCTGTCCAATCTGGAAAGTCTGGGAGAATGCATAGAGGAGTACAATTCCATCTGGCATTACGGAGAGGGAAAAACAGAATCCAGATTCAGCATCTATGACTATCCGGCATACGCCTACAAACAAACAGATAAGATGAGCAACATACAAATTCAAACATGACATTATGTCATATATTTATACTGGCACTCATTTTGCAGTTTGATTAGTGGATTTTTAAAATAAACAAGTAAAAGAAAGGAGTATTAAATATATGAATTTAAACAATTTCACAATCAAAGCACAAGAAGCGGTTCAACAAGCCATTCAGTTGGTTTCGCAACGAAACCAACAAGTGATTGAAGCACCACACTTGCTTAAATCTGTCATATTGACAGGTGAAAGCATGGTCAATTTCCTTTTTCAAAAATTAGGTGTAAACCAACAAAATCTGAATTTGGTTTTAGACAAACAATTGGATTCTTACCCCAAAGTATCTGGCGGAGAGCCTTATTTATCTTCTGAAGCAAACGCTGTACTCCAGAAAGCCATTACCTATTCCGGCAAGATGGGCGATCAGTATGTTTCGCTTGAACATATCATTCTCGCCTTATTAACGGAAAAGAGTGTTGCCTCTCAGCTATTGAAAGATGCCGGCGTTACGGAAAAAGACCTCCGTCTGGCTATTGATGAACTGCGAAAAGGAAACAAAGTAACCAGTCAGTCCGCTGAAGATACATATGATGCTTTAGGCAAATATGCTATCAACCTGAACGAACGGGCCAGGAGCGGCAAACTTGACCCTGTGATCGGGCGTGATGATGAGATCAGGCGCGTGTTGCAGATTCTGAGTCGGCGAACAAAAAACAATCCGATCCTGATCGGGGAACCGGGGGTTGGTAAAACGGCCATAGCCGAAGGTTTGGCGCATCGTATTATACGTGGAGACGTGCCCGAAAATCTGAAGTCAAAACAACTATTTTCTTTGGATATGGGCGCCCTTATTGCCGGAGCTAAATACAAAGGTGAGTTTGAAGAAAGGCTGAAGTCTGTCGTAAACGAAGTAACCAAGTCTGAAGGTGAGATTATCCTCTTTATTGATGAGATACACACCCTTGTCGGCGCAGGTAAAAGTGACGGCGCCATGGATGCCGCCAATATTCTGAAACCGGCATTGGCCCGTGGCGAATTACGCTCTATCGGCGCGACTACGCTGGACGAATACCAAAAGTATTTCGAAAAGGACAAAGCCCTCGAGCGACGTTTCCAGATCGTGATGGTAGAGGAACCGGACGAATTAGACACCATTTCTATTTTACGCGGACTAAAAGAGAAATACGAAAATCACCACAAGGTGCGTATCAAAGACGATGCGATTATCTCGGCCGTACAGTTATCTTCCCGTTACATCACGGATAGATTCTTACCGGATAAGGCGATCGACCTGATGGATGAAGCAGCCGCCCGTTTGCGTTTGCAAGTGGATTCTGTTCCCGAATCTTTAGACGAGGTTACGCGTCGTATTAAACAATTGGAGATTGAGCGCGAAGCAATCAAACGGGAGAATGACCAGGTCAAACTCGAATCCTTAAACAAGGAAATCGCCAACCTGAAAGAAGACGAAAAGAATCAAAAAGCAAAATGGGAAAGCGAAAAGGAACTGATCAATAAGATACAGCAGAATAAAATAGATATCGAAGATCTTAAGTTCGATGCCGACAAAGCCGAACGGGAAGGCGACTACGGTAAAGTAGCCGAAATCAGATATGGCAAGGTAAAAGCCAAAGAAGAAGAGATCAAAGATGTGCAGGAAAAACTGCATCAGATGCAAGGCGGAGAAGCCATGATCAAGGAAGAGGTAGACAGCGAAGATATCGCGGATGTGGTATCCAGGTGGACGGGTATTCCTGTAAACAAGATGTTGCAAAGCGAACGTGAAAAGCTACTCCATCTGGAGGATGAGCTCCATAGCCGGGTGGTCGGGCAGGAAGAAGCAATCACAGCAATTGCAGATGCCGTACGCCGAAGCAGGGCAGGCTTGCAAGATCCTAAACGCCCTATCGGTTCGTTTATCTTCTTAGGTACGACCGGAGTCGGAAAGACAGAATTAGCTAAAGCGTTAGCCGAATATTTGTTTGATGATGAGAACATGATGACCCGTATCGACATGAGCGAATACCAGGAAAAGTTTAGTGCTACCCGGCTGATCGGAGCGCCTCCCGGATACGTAGGATACGATGAAGGCGGACAACTAACCGAAGCTATCCGTCGTAAACCTTATTCTGTGGTCTTGTTTGACGAAATCGAAAAAGCGCACCCGGATGTATTCAACATTCTTTTACAGGTCTTGGACGATGGTCGTCTGACAGATAATAAAGGCAGGATGGTCAACTTCAAAAACACGATTATCATCATGACCAGCAACCTCGGTTCTTCTCTGATACGGGAGAACTTTGAGACACTGACAAAGGATAACCGGGAAGAAGTGATCGAAAACACGAAAGGACAGGTAATGGAACTGCTGAAAAAGACAATTCGCCCGGAATTACTGAACCGTATTGATGAAGTAATCATGTTTACGCCATTGAACGAAGAAGAAATCAGGCAGATTGTAACCTTGCAGTTGAATCATTTGAAAAGCATGCTGGAAAAAAATGACATCCAACTCAACTTCACAGATGAAGCATTGGATTTTATTGCCGAAGAAGGGTATGATCCACAATTTGGAGCGCGTCCGGTAAAGCGTGTTATTCAGAAATATGTATTGAATGAGTTGTCGAAAGCAATTCTGGCAGCCAAGATTGATAAGAACAGCCCCATTACAATTGAACGGGCTGGAGACGGCCTGGTCTTCACAAACAGGTAAGATTAATAGTTATTCGTTTTTAAGTTTACGGGCTTTCCCAGTGATGGAAGAGCCCGTTTTTTTGTTCAAACTTTCAACAAAGGGAAACTTTTCCTAAACTTTCCACCTCCAGTGAAACAGTCAGCCCCATTGCCTTAAATAATTTTCTTACAGTTGAAAATGTAAGGTTCTTACCGTTTTCAATCCGTGAGATTTGCGCTTTCTGTACGCCTACCATTTCCCCTAATTCTTCTTGAGTCAGGTGCTTAGCCTGGCGTGCCTGCTTAATTGCTTCACCGATAAGAAACAACTCTAAATCTTCTTCGTATTTATCACGCTTTAGCGTTCCTTTCTTGCCTATGAACTCATTTACAATTTCCTCATGAGCATATAACTTTTTTTCTCCCATAGCTGTATCATTTAAAGTATTCTTTCATTATATTACTTGCCTTTTCTATCTCTTTCAAAGGCGTTTTATCTGTCTTTTTTATAAAACCGTGTGTCGCAACAACGAGCGTATCTACTCCCTCTGTTTTATCCCAGAAAGCCAATAGTCGATACTGTTTATTGTTGTATAGGGTTCTAAACTCCCAAATATCAGTATCCTCCAACTTTTTGAACAACTTAGGGTCTATCACATAACTTACTTTATCTATATTGTAAAGTATCTTATCTCGCGCTTTTGGATCAAGACCTATCAGAAACTCCCTTACTTCTGGGAAATAAGCAACTTTAAATTTCCGTTTAACTCCCATTAAGTTTATTATTAAACAATACAAAGATAACAAATGTTTCCATAAATAGAAACTACATCATTATGTTATACAAAAAAAACCCAACCAACTCATAATGAATTAGCCGGGATTTTTTTGTTTTAAAATGACTCTTTAAGCCATCAGGACAATTTATTTACCTTGTTCAAGTAATAACGTTTTGGTAGGCTGGTCGCAAACTTCAGTCGGACCGAAGTATTGAATCGGACCCGGATATACATAATCTGTATTAACCGCCCATTCGTCACGTTTTTCAGCGTATTTCTTGAAAGGAGCGCCATCCAGTTTCACTAATGCTTTCTGGATTACCGGCTTCATTTCGCCATGGCGTCTTTCCATATTCATCATCATGGTTACAGGGATACCTCCTGCGATCCACTTGTCTGCAGAAGCAGTCGTGTTGCGAACAGAAGACATATAGCCGGTCTTTCCTGCTGCAATCAGACAAGAAGCGGTATAACCTAATGAATAGCAATAATCAGCATCATAGTTAGACGGAGCCGCGCAACGTCCTTCATATCCGAAGAAGTGCACCTGTGTAGCAAATTTTCCTACATATTTTCCTTCTTTCTTCCATTCTGCCAAACGGTTTCCGACCATTTCAGCCAATAATTTTTCAGTTTCGATCAACGATACCTGTACGTTTCCGTGTGGGTCGCGATCCAACGTTAACTGGCGTGCAACACCTTCCGGCAGACTGGCATAAAGTTCTGAATTTTCTTTTGTCAGTTTGCTGATGATATAGTTACGTTGTTCAGAACGTTTGATCAGTTTGAACTCCGCTTCATTCTTGGCAAGGAAGTCGTTCAATTCAGCGATCAACTTCTTCATGGCAGGAATGAATTCTACTAATCCTTCAGGAATAAGAACTGTTCCGAAGTTGTTACTATCTTCCGCACGTTTAGCGACAACAGAAGCTATTTGATTGACTACGTCATCCAGAGACATGTTTTTTGCTTCTACTTCTTCAGAGATTATACATACATTCGGATGTGTTTGCAATGCGCATTCCAAAGCGATATGAGAAGCCGAACGCCCCATTAATTTGATGAAATGCCAGTATTTACGGGCAGAGTTGCAGTCACGTTGGATGTTACCGATTACTTCCGAATATACTTTACAAGCGGTGTCAAAACCAAATGAAGTTTCGATCTGCTCGTTCTTCAGGTCGCCATCGATTGTTTTAGGACATCCGATAACCTGCACACCGGCATTGATTGACTGATAATACTCCGCCAATACACAAGCATTGGTATTAGAGTCATCACCACCGATAATTACAAGCGCTTTGATTCCCAGTTCTTTCAGGATTTCAAGACCTTTATCAAACTGAGCTGTTTCTTCCAGTTTGGTACGTCCCGAACCGATCATATCAAAACCGCCGGTATTACGATATTCATCGATAATATCAGCCGTAAGTTCCATATAATTATGATCTACTAAACCGCCCGGACCCAAAATAAAACCATACAGACGGGAATCTTTATTGATCGCTTTGACTCCATCAAACAGACCGGCAATTACGTTATGACCTCCGGGAGCTTGTCCGCCCGAAAGGATTACACCCACATTCATCGCGGGAAGCTTCACAGCCTCTTTGCTTTTTTCAAACGTAATGATAGGCATACCATACGTATTGGGAAATAGTTTTTTAATTTCTTCCTGATCTGCCACAGATTGAGTATAAGTACCGTCAACGGCTTGTACCTGACCTTTCAAAGCAGCCGGCACTTTAGGCTGATAAGCTGCTCTTGCAATTTGTAATGCACTTTTTGTCATTTTCTAAATTAATTATATTTGGATAATATTGTTTGAACGTGAATCTTTTTCAAAGCCATGCAAATATCGTTTTTTTTCTCCAATTATGAAAGTTCTCCAAGTTATCTCGTAACGCCCTGTTTTTTTTGTAAGTTTGCAAATCAGGAAAAAATGAAGAATGATGAAAAGAACAGCAACTTATATACTACTTGCCGGGGTGATCCTCAGCAGTTGCAACACGCAGGAGAAAGAAGCGCAAGTCAGATTGGAGAATGCCCGTACCATGTATGAAGCCAATGAATTTTCGGCAGCCAAAAACGAAATCGACAGCATACGGATACTTTACCCCAAAGAGTTTAAAGTACTGAAAGAAAGCCTGAGTCTGATGCGGGAGGTAGAAGTGAAAGAAGCTGAACGCACGCTGGCATATTGCGACAGTCTGCTCCCGATCCGTATTGCCGAGGTGGAAACCCTCCGGAAAGACTTCGTCTATGAAAAAGACTCTGTTTATGAAGAAATCGGCACATTCATCTGGAAGCAGCAAACCATCGAGCGTAATATCAATCGTTGTTATATCCGTTGCGGGGTAAATGAAAAAGGCGAGATGTATTTAGCCAGTGTTTATTACGGAGCCGCTCCGATCAATCATACATCTATTAAGGTCAGCACTCCCGGTGGTTTATTCGCCGAAACAGCAGCGATTCCTTATGATGGCGGCGTAAACTACCGTTTCAAAGACGAAGGATTCACCACCGAGGTAGTAACTTACAAAGGAGAAACAGGCTTAGACGCGATCAACCTCATCTACAATAACGAAAAGGAACGGATCAGGGTAGAATATGCCGGAGACAAACCATACATTATTTATATCGCCGAGGCAGACAAAAAAGCACTTGTCGCTACGTTTAACTTAGGCACAGTGCTGAGCGACATCAACCGCATGACGATCGAAATGAATAAAGCACAAAAACGATTAGAATACTTAGGCACAAAACTGGGCACCACGGCGAAATAATCAGTCCGGTTGATGCACCAAGACTTTAGGGATCGGGAATTCGATTTCCTTTTCGTTGAATGCTGTATAAATAGCCTGGTTTATGTCAAAATAAACCGCCCAATAGTTTTCCCGGTCAACCCAGGCTTGCACAACAATATTTACACTCGCATCCGTCATGGCATGAAGCGCGATAAAAGGAGCCGGAGACGGCAGGATACGACTGTCTTGTTTGATTACGTCCTCTATAATTCCGCGCAAAACAGCATAATCTTCTCCGTAAGCAACACCGATTATCCACTCTATCCGGCGTGTGGGTAAATTATTATAATTGACAACGATACCACTGCTCAACGCTCCGTTTGGCGCAAAAACCTGCTTATTATCGGATGTATTCAATATCGTATGGAAGATTTGTATTTCCTGAACAGTTCCTCCCATATCCCCTGCCTCTATGTAATCGCCCACCTTAAAGGGTTTGAACAGCAGGATAATAATTCCACCAACAAAATTCGACAAATTGCCGCTCATAGCCACACCAATAGCCACACCGGCAGACGCAAGTAAAGCGGCAAAAGAAGCAGTCTGTATCCCCAGAGCTCCTATAACTGAAACGAGCAACAATATAGTCAGCGTAATATTAACTAAACTGGAGAAAAAAGATTTAACAGACGGATCGATCTTTCGCTTGGTCAATACTCTGTGAACTAATTTATTTAACAGATTTATTAAAACCTTTCCTATCAAAAAGATAAGTAATGCTTTTATTATAGTCCAACCCAATTCGGCTCCGCCCTCAAGTAAGGATTGAACATAAGTTTGTAATTGCTGTGAGTCTGCGCTTTCAGGCGTAATAGCCAGGAGTTTCATCAAGTAGATCATAAAATAACGATTTCTTATAATTTGTAGTAAAGATATAAATATTTTTTAATCATACCTGAAAAGTGAATTATTACGTAATTTTGTATCAGACAAATAGAATCAAATGAAACTTGCAATCCTGTTAACATACATCCTTTTTTCTTCTGCTTGCTTTGCGCAATCATACGAAGAACTAATCAATAAGAGTTACGACTATCTCGAAAAAGAAGATTTGATTTCCTCGGAAGAAAGCCTGCGTGCCGCCATGCGACTGGAACCCGGCAATCCGCATAATTATGCGCTTTTATCCAACTTGGGCACTATTCAGCGAAGACAGGGCAAACGGGAAGAGGCTCTCTTTTCATATTCCACAGCCTTAAGCCGGCGCCCGCAAGATGTTATCTTATTAGCCAATCGCGCATCGCTCTATGCCGAAATGGGCGAAACAGATAAGGCTATTGCGGATTACAACATCTTACTATTGAAAGAGCCGGAAGAACAAAACGCGTTATACAACAGAGGTATACTCTTTCTTCAGAAGAAAGATTTCATCCATGCCGAAGCTGATTTTGACAAGATTCTGGAAGTAAACGATAAAACAATTTACGGACGCTTAGGTCACGCGATCATGGAAAAAATGCGGGGAAATTATGACGAAAGCGAACGCATATACAACTTTCTGATCAACGAAGTGCCCAGAGACTGGAAAATGTATGAAG
>DAIPZX010000067.1:0-9290 GCA_036781995.1 Massilibacteroides sp.
TGACTTTCTTCGAATCGCTCTCCTATTTGAACTCCTGCCAACAAATATTTATGGATGAGCGAAATGACCCGCCCGTCTTTTATCTTCTTCGACAGAAGTTCTATCAGGCGACTATGACTGACCGTATCAAAGAACTTCTCTAAATCGAGGTCAACAACATATTTATAGCCTGAATTAATGTGGGTTTGCGCTCCTCGAAGTGCATCATGACAACTGCGTCTCGGACGAAAACCATAGCTGCTTTCACTGAATTCTAATTCATAGATGGGTGAGAGAACCTGTGCTACGGATTGTTGGACTAAACGGTCGACTACACTCGGAATACCCAAGGGGCGCGTTTTACCATCGCCTTTGGGAATTTCTACTCGTCGAACTGGATTGGGACGGTATGTCCCCTTTGACAAACTGTTTATCAGAGCGTCCTTGTGGTCGTGCAGCCAAGGAAGTAAGTCCTTTGTCTGCATCTTATCAATCCCTCCGCTGCCTTTGTTGGACACAACCTGTTTATAGGCTCTGTTCAAATTGGACGGTGAGAGGATTTGTTCCATCAAGTTTTCTCTGTTAAAGCGTACTTCCGTGAGGTTGTTTTCAGTTATCCCAATGAAAGTCTGCACTCCCACATAGTCCTCGGATGCCGTCCTATTATTTTGCGGGTAGTTATCACTCTGCGTTGATGTTTTCTGCATTCGTCCTTTCATCAGGTAACATTCATTTACTTCTCACTTACATAAGGTTCAGCCCTTCGTGCTTTGTAAGACGTCCTATTGTACCTTTTTTTTTTCAGGGACAGGCTTGTATCCACACTACTATGGCTTCTGCTGACTTCTCACAGCAAGCTTTACTCCGTGCTTCTGATTTACACACTTCCACACGTCTGTGAGACCTCCCGTGGTAAGATTGACAAACCTTCATCCCATATATCCGCATCATTTACTCCACAGCATCCGGATAGCTTTAGGATTTTGTTTTGTTTTGCAAACTCATCCATGCTGCATAAGCCTTTTATGATGTTCGTGTTCCTCAGACCGGGACTTTGCATACGGCTTCTTTCAGATTCCACCTCACGATGGACACCCTTGCCCTCTGCTAACAGTTGGTCGCTACCTACCCCCGTAGTGGACTTACACCACCAAGTTTGCAATCATGCACGGCACACAAAAAAGCAGTTACTTGAGGGAAGCAACTGCTTTTTGCTATTGAGCCGAAAGCCGGACTCGAACCGGCGACCTATTCATTACGAATGAATTGCTCTACCAACTGAGCTATTTCGGCTTATTCGTTTTTTGTTCGGGTGCAAAGGTAAAAAATCATTCTACATCAGAAAGGAGTTTTTCTAAAAAAATATCCAGGTCTGTGTCTAAATCTTTTAGTAATGGGTCGTCCAAACGTAATAGCTCGTCGTCGATGAAGAGTAATTCTTCTATGACGGTGAAGTCTTCGTCTGTCAGGTTGATGGAGAAGGGCTTGGATATGCATGGCTGGTCAAACGCTTCTCTGGATGCTAATGATGTTAATGCTGATTTAATACTCGAAACAGCATGTTTGGTGAATACATCTTCCGGTTGTTGGTTGTTAACCCAGTCAAAAATAATAATTTTTTCCACCAATGATTCTGTGTCGTCATAAATAGACAGTTCTCCACCTTCCCGGTCAAGTTGCACGTGTAAATCATTTACTAAACCTGTTATGCGTTCCTTGGCTAATTTCTCTAAAGCTGTGGAAAACGTTGATTCTATTATTGTCTGTACTTTTGCGTTGTTTGCACCCATTTTCGTCTGATTCAAATATGTAAGCAAAGGTAATAATAATATTGCTGAATAAGAGGCTATGATTCTCCAAATTGAATGTTTAGTTTCAGGTTTTCTTTGATGCGCTCCTGAAGGGCTTTTGCGTATTGGTCTACTAATTGGTAGTCGCGCGTGTTTTCTCCTTTTTTCTGAAATGACAGGCGTGCTTTTTCTGCCCATTCCAATGCTTCAGCGTAATTGCCCAGCATTTCTTCTACAAACGCGAGATTGGAAGCTAATTTAGCCTTGGAGGTTTCATTATTGGTTCTGTTATAGGCGGAATGCCATAATTGCTTTGCTTCATCCCATTTTTGCGTAGAAGCGTATGCGGAGGCTTGCTTCCATTCTGTGGAAATACCGCTGTAGAACCAACGAACTTCATTATTCCAATGCGGAACGAAGTTTGGCGCAGCCAGATTGGCGATATATTTAGCTGATTCGCGCAGCGCTTCTTCGGGAGAAGGCAAATATTTGTCTAATTCTTTAATAGTCTCGCCCTGTTCATTCCAGTAAATGCTGTCAGACATCAATACGGTAGCCAGCGGACTTTCTCTTTCGGGAATGTAGGCTCGCATAACGCTTGCTATCTTTACATTTATAAAGCCAAGGAAAAGATTGTTGCTTAATGAGGCGGTTGCTTTCGACATGTCGAATAGCAGGCGGTCGATGGAGATGACAGCGTCAGCGCCGGTCTCTTCACAAAGAGCCTGTACTGTTACCTGAGTCAGTTTCTCGTCTGTTAAGTATTTCTCGTCTTTCCGCGTGTTCTCATGAAAGAGAAGAACGTCGTTGAAGTAATTGGTTTCCAGTATAGCTATGCCAAGTGCATGACCGGCATCGAACAAGGCACTGTCCGCTTTGGCACGGGCAGTGTCTTGTGCAATTCCCATTAGTTTGTACTCATACCCGGATTGTTCGGGTTGGGGCACTGCGTTGTTTACAATTAATACTTTACTAACCCTTGTGGGGAATGTAATCTCCGCAGGTTTGTAAGTTTCTATATTTATGTATTTTATTGTATTACAGCTTGTTAAAGCTGTAAATGTGATTAATAAGAACAACGCTTTTTTCATTCATTCTGTTTTTTTAGAATTCCAGATCACTCATTGCTTTGAAATAGCCGATGGATTCTGCAATTCCCAGGAAAGGATCTTTCATGTCTTTTTCATATTCAAGACTGCACTTTCCGGTGTAATTCACTTCGCGCAATGCTTTGATAAATGCGGGGAAGTCTATTTTTCCACGGCCTAATTCAATTCCTTTCCCTGCTTTGGACGAGTCGGTCACATCCTTAATGTGTACATCAAATACACGTGTATGATATTTCTTCAGGTCGGCAACAGGGTCACATCCGTTTCTCAGGTCATGACCAATGTCAAGACACATGCCGATACGGGCATCCAGGTCTTTGGTATGTTCCCACACGTCTGTTGCATCCGGATAGGTCGCAATGTCCGGTCCGTGCAAGTGGATCGCATAATGGAAGTCATATTCTTTCACTTTTTTATCTACATAAGGCAGAAGTTCATAATTGGGAACCCCAACGATCAGCTTTACACCTACTTTTTTTGCATATTCAAAACCCTTGTCTATTTCTTCTTCTGATTTCATATAGATAGGTCCTACGGCATATCCGGTAACACCATAAGAAGCGCATTTTTCATGAAAAGCTTTTATCTGCTCATCGGTGCTGTTCAAAGGCAAATGAAAATCTTTGATACAAAGATAATGGATATCCAAACTTTGCAAAGTTTTCAGTGTAGTTTCTAAATCGAAGTTAACAAATGTATAACCTGCCATTCCTAACTGGAACGGATTAACAGCTTTGGGCGCTTTAGGCTTAACTGGGTCGGGCAATCCTGCTGCATGACCTATGGAGGCTGTACCCAATAGTAAAGCACCTGCGAGTCCTTGTTTAAAGAACGTTCTTCTTGAGTGTTTCATTGTGTGAAATTTTGTCAGTTAATAATACTTGTGTATCAAATGTTTGCGAGCACAGCGTAAAAATACTGATTTATTTCAGAATACCTTTACTTCCCTCATTTTTTTAATGCTGCAATGTTCTCTTCGATCGTTTTTATTTTACTTTCGGCGTCTGCCTGTTTCTTACGTTCGTTCTCTACGATCTCAGGCTTGGCATTAGCGACAAATTTTTCGTTACTCAACTTGGCAGACACGGATTTTAAAAATCCGTGCAGGTACACCAACTCCTCATTCAGCTTTTTTAGTTCGGCTTCTACGTCAATGTTGTTGCCAAGCGGAACTGCATATTCAGTTGTTCCTACCAGGAACGCTGCTGCTGTAGCGTCTTTTTCCGTTACAACTTGGATGGCTTCCAGATTTGCCATTTTACGAATAGCTTCATCGAATGAATTATCGTGCGTTCCGGCGATTTCGAGAGACAGCGACTCCTTATTCGGGATATTCTTCTGCAAACGTATGGAGCGAATGCCTGCTATGATCTCTTTCGCTTTTTCAAAAGCCTGGATCAACTTGTTGTCAAACGCAGCTTCTTCCGGCATGGCTGAGATCATAATGCTCTCATTTTCCCGGCGGTTTGTCAAGGCCTGCCACAGTTCTTCCGTGATGAACGGCATGAATGGGTGCAACAAGCGGAGCAATGCATCAAAATAGCCTAATGTAGCCGTGTAGGTCGCTTGGTCTATCGGTTGTTGATAGGCGGGTTTTACTAATTCCAGATACCAGGAAGAGAACTCATCCCAGAATAGTTTGTAAACAGCCATCAATGCTTCCGAAAGACGGTATTTGCCGAATAGATCGTCTACTTCCGCCACCGTTTTGTTCAGTACATGACCAAACCAATCGATTGCTATGCGAGCAGACTCCGGTTGTTCGGTGGTTTCGCTTACTTCCCATCCTTTGATCAGGCGGAAGGCATTCCATATTTTATTGTTGAAGTTGCGTCCCTGTTCGCAAAGTGTTTCATCGAAAGGTATATCATTTCCGGCAGGGGCGGTCAGCATCAATCCCATACGTACGCCATCGGCACCGTATTGTTCGATCAGCGCTAAAGGATCGGGAGAGTTTCCTAATGATTTAGACATTTTGCGTCCTTGCTTGTCGCGTACGATTCCTGTGAAATAAACATTCTTAAAGGGCATGTCCTGCTTGTATTCATATCCGGCCATGATCATACGGGCTACCCAGAAGAAAATAATATCCGGTCCGGTTACCAGATCATTGGTTGGGTAATAATAATTGATCTCTTCATTTCCCGGATTGTTGATGCCGTCAAACAAAGAGATAGGCCATAGCCAGGAGGAGAACCAGGTGTCTAAGCAATCTTCGTCCTGACGCAGGTCGGCGATGGTTAATGCGTTGTTTCCTGTTTTTTCTTTGGCTAAAGCTACAGCTTTCTCTGCCGTTTCGGCTACCACAAAACCTCCTTCGGGAAGGAAATAAGCCGGAATGCGATGCCCCCACCAGAGCTGGCGGGAAATACACCAGTCCTTCACATTCTCCATCCAGTGGCGATAGGTATTTTTGAATTTGGCGGGATAGAAGCGAATATCATCATTCATTACCGAGTCTAACGCCGGTTTTGCCAATCCTTCCATTTTGAGAAACCATTGCATGGATAGCTTGGGCTCGATTACTACGTTGGTGCGTTCGGAATAACCCACTTTGTTTTCGTAGCTTTCCTCTTTTTCCAACAGACCGGCTGCTTTCAGGTCAATGGATATTTGCTTACGTACGTCAAAACGATCCTGCCCGATATACAGACCACCGGCTTCGCTGATGGTTCCGTTGTCATTAAATATATCAATAGCCGGGAGATTGTATTTTTCACCCAGCATATAGTCATTCACATCGTGTGCAGGCGTTACTTTCAAACAGCCCGTGCCGAACTCCATATCCACGTATTCGTCCATGATGATGGGTACGGCGCGGTTTACGAGCGGCACAATCACTTTCTTTCCTTTCAGAAAGGCATAGCGCGGATCATTCGGATTTACACATACTGCCGTATCTCCCAGGATAGTTTCCGGGCGCGTAGTGGCAACTACGATGTGTTTATCCGTTTCTCCTTCTATTTTATAGCGGAGATAATATAGTTTGCTGTGTTCTTCTTTGTAAATAACTTCTTCATCGGATAAAGCCGTAAGCGCTTTGGGATCCCAGTTGACCATCCGTACGCCGCGATAGATCAGTCCTTTTTTATACAGGTCAATGAAAACCCGGATAACGCTTTCCGAACGGATTTCGTCCATCGTAAAGGCTGTTCTGTCCCAATCGCAGGAAGCACCCAGTTTGCGTAGCTGTTGGAGGATGATGCCTCCGTGTTCTTCCTTCCATTCCCAGGCATGTTTTAGGAAGTCCTCACGAGTCAGGTCTTTTTTGCTGATTCCCTGTTCAGCCAGACGGCCTACAACTTTCGCTTCAGTAGCAATAGATGCATGGTCTGTTCCCGGAACCCAGCAAGCATTTTTGCCTTTCATGCGGGCACGGCGAATCAGAATATCCTGAATTGTATTATTCAGCATATGTCCCATGTGCAGTACCCCGGTGACGTTGGGGGGCGGAATGACTATTGTATACGGCTCGCGACCATCCGGTTTTGACTTAAAGTAACCATTCTCCATCCAATATGCATACCATTTCCCTTCTACCTCCTGCGGGTTGTACTTGCTTGCTATTTCCATCTACTTTATAAATTAATAAACAGTTATTTCTCATTCTCCGGCGAATCGTTTCGTCGAAAATGCAAAAGTATAAAATATTCATTATTGTCCGGTTGCTTTTCCCGGAAACCACCTCTCAAAACTGCAAAACTGATTCACTAATCAATGACTATAGGGCAGATTCAGGGCAAACGCATTTAAAATAACATCTAAAATAGCATCGTCATTGCGAACGCAGTGAAGCAATCCAGTTACGCACAATGAATTGCTTCGTCACTTCGTTTCTCGCAATGACGATGCGGTGTTTGTATTCGACCTACATCCCATAGGATGGCGAGGCTGTTTTAATGCGTTTGCCCTGGGTCTGAGAGTCCTTGTTCTAAGCTTGTGTTAGCTAATCAGACGGTTATTTTGCTACTGCCGATAATTTGTATATACAACGGCTTTTATAGGTTTCTCCGGGATTAACGGTTGTTGTCGGGAAATCAGGATGGTTGGGAGAGTCCGGATAATGTTGTGTTTCCAGACAGAGTGCCCCACGATGATTATACGTCGCGCCTAATTTACCTTTATCTTCTGTCATGAAATTGCCGGAATAGAATTGTATACCCGGTTCGTTTGTATAGACTTCAAGTATGATGCCGCTGGCCGGACTTATTGCCATAGCTGCCAATACTTGAATATCACCATTCGCATTCAGTACCCAGTTGTGGTCGTAGCCTTTACCTTTCACTAATTGGTCAAAATCATCGTCGATGTGATCTCCGATAAGTATTGGCTCGCGCAAATCCATAGGCGTACCTTCTACAGAAGGAAGTTCTCCTGTCGGTATGAGCAGGTCGTCAACCGGCGTATAAGTATCGGCATTGATTGAAATGGCATGATCTACGATAGAAGCAGTTGTTCCCGATAGATTAAAATAACTATGGTTTGTCAGGTTGATTACGGTTGGTTTGTCTGTTGTAGCTTCGTAAGCAATGTCAATCGCATTGTCGTTCGTCAGGGTATAAACCACCTTTATATTTACATTACCCGGAAATCCAGCTTCTCCGTCAGGTGAAAGATAGGTCAATTCCAATGCCTGGTCGTTCAGTTGTTTGGCATCCCAGATACGTGTATGATATCCTTGCGGACCACCATGCAGGCAATGTCCGTTATTATTCTGAGGAAGTGTATATTCCGCTCCGTCTAAAGTGAATTTTCCTTGCGCGATACGATTTCCGTAACGACCGATTAATGCTCCGTAGTTACCATCCGTGCTCACATATTGGGCGATATTATCGTAGCCCAGAACTACGTCTGTCATCTTGCCGTTCTTGTCCGGAACCATAAGAGAAACCAAACGTCCGCCGTAGTTTGTGATACAAGCCTCCACACCGTTTTGATTTTTAAGCACATAGAGCGCGGTAGATTTACCGTCCACTTCAGAAATGAAATCAGTCTTTTTTAAACCTGAAAGCGTGGTTTCTTCCTTTTTTTCGGCACACGACAATAGAACAGCCATTGCCATTACAGCCATAAATACTTTTTTCATCTTATAAAATTAGTTTTTGTGAATAGTTTATCATGATAGAGGCAAATATACACTTTTCATGAGATCTTACATTAGATACTAATGAGAAAAGTAGAGTTTTTGAACTTAAGCTGTTTTGCTGTCAAACCGCATTTTTTTTTAATGTTGACTCCCAATTCTACTATATTATCCGATGAAATTACTAAATTCGTAGTTAATATGAGATAAAACCTAAAACAATATTATTATCATGACAAACAGAAGAGATTTTCTTAAAGGCGCATCTGCCCTTACTTTGGGAGGATTGTTCGCCGGAAAAGCAAGTAGCGTAAGCGCTTCACCAATAATGCAGGCTACACAAGCGCCCTCAAAGGTTATTGGTTTACAGATTTATTCCTTAGGTAAAGAACTCTATGAAGACGTTCCCGGAGGTTTGAAAAAGATTGGTGCTATGGGGTATTCAACCATTGAGTTGGCCGGATACAAAGACGGAAAGATTAATGGTGTAGACATGGCGGAATTTAAGAAAATGGCAGAAGATGCGGGCTTAAAGATCACCAGTACGCACGTAAATCCCCCTGTTCGGGAATATACGGCTGCCAATAAAGGTGAAATCGCCGATTTCTGGAAGAAAGCAGCTGACGATCATGCGAAAATAGGTGTTACTTACCTGATTCAGCCGGGCCAACCATCCACTCGCAATGTAGAAGAAGTAGCCCGTGTTTGCGAAGTATTCAATGAAGCAGGACAAATCGCTAAAGCCGCCGGACTATCTTTCGGTTATCACAATCACGACATGGAATTTGCACGCGTGATACCCGGAGGCAAAGAAATGGTATTCGGACGGCGTGGCTTTGGCAGAGAGCAACCCCAAGGTATAGAAGTAATTTATGACGCGTTTATTCAGAGAACAGACCCTTCATTCGTGTTCTTTGAAATGGATGTCTATTGGACGGTAATGGGGCAAAACGACCCTGTGGCTTATATGAAAAAATATGCAGACAGAATCAGAGTCTTACATATTAAAGATAAAGAAGTATTAGGTCAATCCGGAATGATGAATTTTGAAAACATCTTCAAGCAAGCCTATGCCAATGGTGTCAAAGATTACTTTGTGGAACTGGAAGGCATAACTAAAGGTACGCAGTTCGAAGGAGTGAAAGGTTGTGTTGACTATTTATTGAAAGCTCCGTTTGTGAAATAAGCGTATTTTATTTTGCATAAAAAGTCTATTTTAGCTTTTCATCCGAACAATTGTAATTGCCTATTTTCTAATGGCTTTACGGTTTTTAAATTAGAAGCTGTTTTGAATTTTAGAAATCCCGGGTAGACCGGATAAAACAAATC
>DAIPZX010000068.1:0-9260 GCA_036781995.1 Massilibacteroides sp.
TACTCAAATTTCGGCATGGGATAGTCAGGGACAAATTGGAGGCGATGCTAACGAGGTTTGATAGAGAAGAAAAAGCTATGAGGCAATATACCTTTTTGCATTTTGCCATTCAGACAAAAACACCGCCTCGTTCTTTGCGAGGGAACGGAGTGACGAAGCAATCCATTGTGTGTGTAGATTGCTTCGCTGCGCTCGCAAAGAACGATGCGGTTTTAAATATGTTTGCTACACGTACTACACTGAATGGATACCGGTTGTGCTTTTACGAATAGTTCTGATATTCAGTATCAAAATGCGAGATGAGCGACCGGGCTGTCTTTTCGGATCAGATACTCAATCTCTTTGTATGGAATATGCACTTCGGTGAGTCCCACCACATAAGCAGCTATTTCGTACTCATTAAAGGCATAGGTGATACCCGTTTCGTCAATCAGAAAATTATCATTGGGGAATATTTCATCTACACTAAAGAATCCGATATTCTCTAATTCTTCCACATCCTGCACTTCGTTAAGCGCCGCTATCTTATCAACAAGAATTCGGGCAAGTTGCTCCTGATAATCTTCCATAAAGATGTCCTCTTCGGTGATGTGTTTTCCGGTTTTCAGGTCAATCGCGTGATAGCGGGTTGAATGCGCCCCGTGGGCTCCTCCCGTATAATTGCTGAAGCTAACGGAATAGGAAAGGATGTTGTTTTGATTGTATTTTATCTCATTGTCAGATATTTCATAGTACGAAAACCAAGCCCCAACGGGTTTGCCGTTACTGCGTTCTACTTCCAATACAAAGTCATCTTCCAGTTCTTTGTAAAAACCAATATAATCTTCCGTATATTGAGATACAGCCTTTTCGGGTGATAAGTCTTTGTATTCATCTCCAAAATAGTCACTCACAAACAGCTCTTGCACTAAGCGTAAAACGTTTTGATCTCCCACACCGACCGGATAAGAGAATTTTAACTGAAAAGTACAACTTGGGTTTTCCGGATTATCCAACAAATGATATACCTTATCTACAATAATAGAATCGAGTGTTATGTCGTTTTCAATTGAACTTTTTGTTTTTGTATTGCATCCATAGAGAAAAAAACTGATAAAGGCTAAAACGGTAAAACTTTTAAATATACATGTTTTCATAAGCGATCAAGAATTGTGTCCGACGTTATTATTGAATGCAAATGTACAGGAATATATCGTAATATCCTTATCGTGAATAGTGATTTTAAAACAGGTGTTTTCTTTTCATAACATTCAGTATATTTGCAAAGACATACCGGTAATTATATGAACACAAAGAAATTTTCATTTGCAGACAGGTTGAAGAGTTTTCGTTATGCATTCAGAGGAATCGGCTACCTGATTTTGGGCGAACACAATGCCCGGATACATTGTCTTGCCGCCGTTTTGGTAACAATCTGCGGCTTTCTGTTGGGCTTATCTGCTTTGGAGTGGGTCGTAGTTGTGTTGGTGATCGGTTTTGTCTTTGCCATGGAGGCGGTTAATTCGGCTATTGAGGCTTTATGTGATTTTGTATCGCCCGAACAGCGTGAAATGATCGGGCGAGTCAAGGATCTGGCGGCAGGGGCTGTTTTGCTCGCGGCTATCGGCGCCGCCATTATCGGTGGGATTATTTTTCTGCCCAAAATTATAAATTGCCTGTGAGCATTCGGGAGGGTTGTTGTGTGATAAACGAAAGAGATAAAAAAGAATGAATAGGTTGGTGCTGCTTTTCTTTGTTTCTTTTTGGCTGATTTCTCTATCCGCGCAAACGATAGAGACCGGCGGAAGCCGGAAAACAATACGTGCTACCGGTGATGTTGTTGCTGCCGCTATTCCGGCGGCTTGCTTGATTTCTACTGTTGCCTTGCACGATTGGGAGGGCTTAAAGCAAGGAGCATGGGCAGGTGTGTCTTCGGTTGGACTTACTTTTATATTAAAGGAAGTGATCGACAAAGAGCGTCCGGATAAAAGCAATCATAAATCTTTTCCCTCCATGCACTCTGCCGCCTCTTTTACAGGAGCCGCTTTCATACAGAAGAGGTATGGTTGGAAATGGGGAATACCGGTTTACGCGGCCGCGGGTTTTGTGGGCTGGAGTAGGGTTTATGGTAAAAAACATGACTGGTGGGATGTGGCTGCCGGAGCAACAATGGGTGTCGCGAGCGCTTATCTGTTTACCAGACCTTTTGCTGAAAAATATAAATTGAGTATTTCGCCGGCTGCCGGTCCGGAGCATATCGGATTTTACGCTTCACTCCGGTTTTGAAATAAACTGATTTGTCCAAAATCTTTACACCGGTGTCTAATTTTTTGACACCCCTGTCTTCTTGTTAAAACACTATATTGTTGATTATCAATTCTATTATGCTTTTGGCACGTGGTTTGAATTAAATAGTGTGTAAAAGCATGAGAAATATGAAAAAGACAATCTGCATAGTAATGGTTTTGATGGGCATGGGTAATTTTTCCTTTGCGCAGGAGAAGATTTGGACATTAGACGAATGCATGCAATATGCGGTGCAAAACAGTCCGAAAGTAAAAAAAGAGTTGCATACGAGCGATACGTACAAAGCAGAACAACTTGCCGCGTTCGGAGAGTTTCTCCCGTCTCTTGCCGCAAGCGTTGGGGCACAGTTGAATTACGGTCGTTCTATTGATCCGGGAACCAATACCTATAATGATATATCTACATTTAACAATGGCTATTCTTTATCGGCTTCTCTGCCTGTGTTTTACGGAGGGCGTTTGATTAATCAATGGAAGCTGGCGAAGGTGAATCGTTTGTTGGGTAAACAAAATGTGCGTCAGGCGGAAGATGAGTTGGCGATTAATACCATGCAGGCGTACATTGACGTGGTGTTCTATCTGGGAACAGCTCAATACGCGGCAGAGAAATTGGAAGAAAGCAGCCGCTTGCTTCACAAGACCGAGCGTCAGGAAGAACTCGGATTAAAAGGAAAAGCAGATGTAGCGCAGATAGAAGCACAGGTGGCTGCCGATGATTATGATCTGACGCATCAGGAAAATATGTACAACACGGCTTTGTTAACACTGAAAGAATATATGAACCTGGACGCGGCTACTCCTTTGGAATTAGACACGACAATACGTGTTCAGGAAATAGAAATACAACCGGAATCCGCTGAAAATATCTATTCATACGCTGCCGATAATAATCCAATCGCGCAACAGGCCGAACTGACTTTGAAGAATAACAAATTGCAACACCTGATTGCGAAAGGGCGTTTGTTTCCTACGATTTCCTTATCGGCAGGAGTTTCTACAAATTATTTTGAAAATCTCACTTCCGGAGCAGACGTCCCGGCGGCATTTAAGAATCAATTCAAGAATAACCGGGGAGAATATGTAAGCCTAAATATAAGCATCCCCTTATTTGATAGATTTGCCAACCGGACTACTATACGTCGTGCCCGTAATAATATGCGTATCGCCGCGGAACAGCAGACCGAAACACTGAGACAATTACAAATCACCATCGAAAAGGCCGTAGCAGACCGTGATGGCTATCTGAAGGAAATGATACAGATGCAGAAACAGGTGAAGGCTAATCAGCTGGCTTATCAATTGACCTTGAGAAAATTTGAAGAAGGACTGATGAGCTCCCTCGATCTGCAAACCAGCGCTAACCTGTTGATACAATCCAAAGTAAATCTTTTGCAAAGACGTCTTCTGTACATCGCGAAGACCCGTCAGGTAGATTATTATAAAGGCGGCGAACTGATTCAGGAATAAGGATAATAAACGATAAGAAAAAATATAAAATATACAATCATGGATATACAATTAGAAAAAAAGAAAGGCCTTCAGAAGAAACATATTCCTTATGTAGCCGGAGGCGCGATATTCTTGGTATTGGTTGGCTGGATCATTTTCGGAGATCATTCTTCAACCCTGAAAGTGGATGCGAGAAGTGTTAATATCGGGAATGTAACGCAAGGTGAATTTAATGACTTCGTGCGTGTTGACGGACAGGTGCAACCCATTACCGTAGTGCAGTTGAGTCCTGAAGAAGGAGGGATTGTACAAGAAAAAGTGGTAGAAGAAGGCGCGCAGGTAAAGCAGGGAGATATCATTGTTCGCCTGAGTAATTCGGGATTGGACTTGCAGATATTGAACGCGGAAGCAGACTTGGCGGAAAAGCAAAACTTCCTTCGTAATACGCAGGTAACCATGGAGCAGGATAAACTGAACAACCAAACGGAGAAGCTGCAATTAGATCTGGATATCCAACGCAAACTACGTGCCTTTAAGCAACAGGAACAGCTGTATAAAGAAAGCCTGATCGCCAAGGAAGAGTATCTTCAGGCAAAGGAAGACTATGATCTCGCCCAACAAAAGCACGCGCTTATCATTGAACGTCTTCGTCAGGATTCGATCTATCGTTCTATTCAGGTTGATCAGTTGGAAGAAAACCTCGCCAATATGCGTCAGAACGTGTTGCTGATCCGTGAACGTAAAGAACATTTGAATATCCGATCACAGATTGATGGCGAATTGGGACTGCTGGATGTTGTGTTAGGGCAAAATGTTTCTACCGGACAAAAGATCGGACAGATCAATGACTTGTCTGATTATAAAATCGAAGCCATGATCGACGAGCATTATATAGACCGGGTGAAGCAAGGGTTAGACGCGGCTTTTGAACGCCAGGATAAAAAATACGCATTGACCGTACGCAAGGTATTTCCGGAAGTACGTGACGGTAAATTCCGCACGGAACTGATCTTTGCCGGCGAGCGTCCGGATAATATCCGCAGCGGACAGACCTATTATATCAGTTTGCAGTTGGGTTTGCCCACGCAAAGCATAATCATTCCCCGCGGAACATTCTTCCAGACCACCGGAGGAAACTGGATATTCGTAGTAGACAAAGACGGTAAGAAAGCAACTCGCCGTAAAATCAAAATCGGTCGTCAGAATCCGCAATCTTATGAAGTGCTTGACGGACTTGAGCCGGGCGAACGTGTTGTGATCTCTAATTATGAAAATTACAAAGACAATGAAATATTAATCCTTCAATAATGCGAATATGAATATCTTCAGGTTATATAAAAAAACAAGGCTTTTTTTATGGATAAACATCATCGGATTATCCATCGGTTTGGCGGTATCTATTTTACTGATATTGTTTGTTGTCAATGAATTGAGTTATGACAAACATATAGCGAATAATGAGCGTATTGTTTGGCTGACTACAACGATAGAAGCAGACGATAGAACGGAAAAATACCCGATTAATCTTCGTAAAGCCTACACGGAATTGCCGGAAAAAGTTCCCGGAGTAGAAGCAGCTACACAGCTTTACAACTGGGGAAATACTGAATTCATTAATATAGAACAACGTTTTGCTGGTATTAATATGAAATTAGCTGATCCGGAATATTTTGATGTCTTCGAGATGAAGTTTATTGAAGGTACTCCGCAAACAGCTTTGACTGATTCCCGTTCGCTTGTGCTAACTAAAGAGAAGGCTGAAGCTATATTTGGAAATCCCACTGATGCCATGGGTAAGGAATTGAGAACCACCGACCGGGATACGTTTGTGGTTTCGGGTGTTGTTGAGGCTTATCCTTATAACACACATCTTACCTTTGAAGCGTTGGGTAATTTAAAGCGTGCGGACAGGTTTGGCGGTTTGGAATATTATACCTATTACCTGATTAAAGAAAATGTTTCTGTTGATGACACCAGAGCTGCGATAGAAAAAGAATATACGAAAATTACCGAATCTTTCGGTCAGCAGTTCAATGCGGAAGTTTATGGCAAAACGGAATTACTTTCGGATATTTATCTGAAATCTGATGTGCAAAACATATGGGGTAAGCAAAGCGATATCAAGTTTGTTTGGTTACTGATTATTTTGGCTGTATTTATTATGATACTGGCGGTCACGAACTTCATCAACCTGTTTATGGCACAGGGAGAGACGCGTATGAAAGAAATTGGCGTGCGTAAAACAGCCGGAGCCCAGATTCCGGATATTGTGCGGCAGTTCTTTTCGGAAATTACGGTTGTAGTCAGTGTTGCTTTTGTGATTGGCTTCTTCCTGATGCTCGTGTTAACTCCTTATTTTTCTCAGTTGGTTGACCGTGAGATTGATTCAACGCAATTACTTAGCCCGGTGTTTATTCTGGGCGGCTTGTTGCTGTTTTTGGTAACTATTGTGTTGTCGGCGTTTTATCCGTCTTTTTACCTGAGCCGGTTTAATCCTTTGGCTATTCTGAATAAGCAGATAACCTTTTCAAAACGGAAACTGAATGTGATTGTGGTGGTTTTCCAATCCTTTATTTCAATTATACTGATCTCCTTAATCTTGATTATCTATCAACAAATCGCGTATTTACAAAATTTACCTTTAGGCTATTCGCCGGAGAATGTAGTCGCTGTCTATGGCAACCGGGCTGTTTCCGGAAACTACACAGCTGTGAAACAAGAATTGCTGTCTAATCCTGCTATCGTGATGGTAAGTGGAAGTCATCACATGATAGGTGGTGGAGCAAGCGGACAAGGTATAAAACGGTTGGAAACAGACCCTTCTTTTGTATCTATCAATGAATACAGGGTGATGCCGGAGTTAGGCGAGTTGATGAGCTTTCAATTAGTAGAAGGTGAATTTTATAAAGAAACAACCCATGATAGTATTCCACAAATAGTATTGAATGAAACAGCCATTAAAAGCTTAGGATTGCAATACCCTGCTGTAGGACAGCATGTTTATTACAGAAGGAAAACAGAGATTATAGGTGTCGTTAAAGATTTCTACTATGGTAACCCGGTCAATAAGATCGAACCGATTATACTTACCCGAGTGAATTATCCGGCTCTGTATTATATTAAAGTCAGAGACGGTGTGAACAGAAGGGATGCCGAAGAGGCTATGCTGCATGTGTTCAGACAGTTTGACCCGGATTTTACGCTTAATACCGTTTGGAGTGCTGATCTATATGCCGAAAAGTTTAAGGATCTGAAAATTAACGAACGGATTATGCTGACTGCATCTATTCTTTCCGTTTTGATAGCCATGTTGGGATTGATGGCAATGCACTTGTATTCAACTATCCGCCGTATGAAGGAAATAGGCTTAAGACGTATTAATGGCGCCAGTCGTAGTTCTATCTTCAAGCTGCTGTCGGTGAATGTGATTCAGTGGGTCGTTGTAGCCGGCATTTTCGCCGCGCCTGTAACCTACCTGATCGTGCACGATTTATTTAAGCAATACGATAACGCGATAACGTTGAATTGGGTGGTATTTGTTGTCCCTGTTTTAATTCAGGCAATAACCGCTTTGCTGACCACTTCCGGAGTAACCCTTCGGGCATTATCCGTAAACCCGGTGACTGTCTTAAAACAAGATTGATAAGATGAATAAAGAATTAACACTTGCAGCGTTAGTGAGTATAAACAGTTACCGTGTAGCGAATCAGAATCCTGTGGAAAGTTTAAGAAATCAATAATAGTTTAAGAATATGAATAATTTGTTTAATATTAAATCATTCTTTAAATTCCTTAGCCGGAATAAGGCTTACACCTTTATTAATGTATTCGGGCTTTCTCTGTCGTTGATGTTTGTCATCCTGATTGCGGTTTATGTAAAGCAGGAACTGGCTGTTGATAAGTTTCAGGAGAAGGCGGAGCAAATCTATCTTTTAGCAAATGAGGAGGGAGTAGGTACCGCCTATCGTTTGGCTTACCGGATACAGGATCGCTATCCGGAGATAGAAAAAGTTTGTCCGCTTGTACCCACCTGGGAAAAGCGACCGATTGAAATTGGAGAGACTAAACTTAATGCGGGCTATATGTTTGCCGATTCGACGTTTTTCGATATGTTTTCTTTTCCTTTGCTGGAAGGGACGAAAGAAACGGTGTTGCAAAGCAGGAATTCAGTGGTTATCTCGGAAACTTTCGCAAAAAAAGTCTTTCCCGAAACCGATCCATTGGGAAAATCCATATTTTTGAACGACTCGGTGATTGGTACTGTAAGCGGGATTATGAAGGATATAAAAGGTTCTGCAATTCCTTATGCGGATATTCTGATTCGTATAGACAACATTAAGTATTTTAACTGGTCAATGGATAGCGAAGAATTCAGTAATGCCGGAAGCACTGTTGTTTTTATTCAGGAACGAAAGGGTTCGGACTTGCACGCTAAAGCTGACGATATGGCGACCTTCTTCAAGGGGATATTCTGGATATACGAGCACGGACATGCGAAAAAAGTAAATTTTGTTCCGCTTCAGGAATTTTATTTCTCAGAATATGATTCACCGAATCTGGAACAGGGAGACAAGCGGTTTGTATTGATCTTGTTGTCGGTCGGTATTCTGATTCTTGTCTTTGCCATTATCAATTATATCAACCTGACTGTTGCTCAGGCGGGATTCCGCGCAAAGGAAATGGCTACTCGCCGGTTGCATGGTTCGTCACGTGGAGAGTTATTCATGCGGCTGATCATGGAATCAACGTTGATTACCTTTATATCTTTTCTGATCGGGGTGTTATTGGCTTTGGCCGTACTGCCTTTTGCCAATGATCTGTTGCAGACGCGCATTTATCTTGACGAGAGTATAACCCCCGCCACGTCTCTGATTGCGGTGGGACTTATTTTGTTGATCGGTATTTTGTCTGGTGTGTTGCCGGCATCGATCATATCCAATTCCAAACCGATCGAAGTGGTACGCGGTGAGTTCCGGCAGAAGACGAAGATGAGGTTCAGTAAGGTCTTTATCACCTTCCAGAATGTGATTACGATTGTAATGATCGCTGCTTCCATCACGATGATTGCCCAGGTAAAGCATCTGATAAATGCTCCTTTGGGCTATAACTCAACAAATCTGATGAATATTGACGCGTTTGACCATAAAGAAAGAACGTTTACGCTGGGAAGTGAATTGCAGCAATTAGCCTCGGTAAAAAGAGTCGCTTATTCTCAGGGAACTCCTTTCAACCGGGGGAATAATCAGACCATGAGGTATGACGAAAAGAATAAAAATATTAGTTTTCAAACAATCTTTAGTGACCAGACCTTCTTTGATATGCTCGGTCTGGAGATTCTCCGGGATAATCACTATACAGGAACAGACGGCTATTATCTTAGTGAACAAGCTATCCGTGAATTAGAAATTAGTGAAGATTCGGAAACGTTTACTTACTACGACAAAAAGCCGCCCATTAGCGGTATAATCAAACACTTCCAGCTCTATAATATTACTTACCGCAATGCACCCTTACTATACAAAATTG
>DAIPZX010000069.1:0-9249 GCA_036781995.1 Massilibacteroides sp.
GGCAAACGTACGACACCGAATGGGTTCGGTAAATGGTAAATTAAGCATAGTTTTGGCTGAATAGTTACTAAACTTGTCCGGATAAATAAAAAACGTCCTCCTTTTGTCTTTTTCAAAACCTTATCACTGATTTACACGTAGGAAAGCTGTATATTTGCAGCACGTATGCGGATACTATAAATATATTCTATAAAATAAAGAACATGACTACGATGTCAAAAAGTGAAATTAAAAAGGTAATTGTATTAGGTTCAGGCGCATTGAAAATCGGACAAGCCGGAGAATTTGACTACTCCGGGTCGCAGGCGCTGAAAGCCATGCGGGAAGAGGGGATCAAGACGGTGTTGATTAATCCCAATATCGCGACTATTCAAACTTCGGAAGGCGTAGCGGACATGGTTTATTTCCTGCCGATCACGCCTTTTTTCGTAGAGGAAGTCATTAAGAAAGAACGCCCGGACGGTATTTTACTGGCTTTCGGCGGACAAACGGCTCTGAATTGTGGAACGGAGCTTTACACCAATGGCACGCTCGCTAAATACGGAGTAAAAGTATTGGGCACTTCCGTTGAAGCAATTATGTACACAGAAGATCGTGATCTGTTCGTTAAAAAATTAAATGAAATAGACGTAAAAACACCGGTCAGTCAGGCGGTGGAAAGTATGGCGGACGCTGTTGCCGCGGCATACAGGATAGGATTCCCGGTGATGATCCGGTCTGCCTACGCTTTGGGTGGCTTGGGTAGTGGTATCTGTAAGGATGAAGCTGAACTGCGTGTTCTTGCAGAAAGCGCCTTCACTTATTCTTCTCAAATCCTTGTAGAAGAGTCTTTGAAAGGATGGAAAGAGATTGAGTTCGAGGTAATCCGGGACAAGAATGATCATTGCTTTACGGTTGTCAGCATGGAGAATGTGGATCCGTTAGGGGTGCACACGGGTGAAAGTATTGTTGTGGCACCTACTTGCACATTGGATAACATCGAGCTTGATTTATTAAAGGAAATTTCTGTAAAAACAATACGTCACCTCGGTATCGTTGGTGAATGTAACATTCAATATGCGTTTAATTCGGATACGGATGACTATCGTGTGATTGAGGTGAATGCTCGTCTGAGTCGTTCGTCGGCTCTTGCGTCCAAGGCAAGCGGTTATCCGTTGGCTTTTGTGGCGGCCAAACTGGCTTTAGGTTATACCTTAGATCAGATCGGCGAAATGGGCACGCCTTATTCTGCTTATAAAGCGCCGGAAGTGGATTATATGATTGTTAAGATTCCTCGTTGGGACTTGACTAAATTTGCCGGAGTAAGCCGTTTGATCGGTTCAAGTATGAAGTCTGTCGGAGAGATCATGTCTATCGGCAAGAGCTTTGAAGAAATTATGCAGAAAGGTCTTCGTATGATCGGACAGGGCATGCATGGTTTCGTAGGAAACAAAGATATTGAGTTTGAGAATCTGGATGAAGAATTGGCCAATCCGACCGACTTGCGTATTTTTGCGGTTGCCAAAGCGCTGGAAGAAGGCTACTCCGTTGAGCGCATACATGAACTAAGCAAAATAAGCCATTGGTTCCTGGAAGGATTGAAGAACATCGTTGACTACAGCAAGAAAATAAGCGAATACAACGTGATCGAAGAGCTTCCGGAGGAGGTAATGCAAGAAGCGAAACGACTTGGTTTCTCAGACTTCCAGATTGCCCGTTTTGTGGAAAATCCGGAAGGAAATATGGAAAAGGAAAGTGTGCGCGTGCGTAACCATCGTAAGAAAGCGGGTATCGTTCCTACGGTTAAACGGATCAACACGATTGCTTCTGAGCATCCGGAACTGACCAATTATCTTTACCTCACCTATGATGGCAAAGAGCATGATATACCTTATTATAAAAATGAAAAGAGCGTAATCATTCTTGGTTCGGGCGCTTATCGCATCGGTTCGTCGGTAGAATTTGACTGGTGTTCGGTTAATGCGACACAAACGGCGCGCAAACTGGGCTATAAGTCGATTATGATCAACTATAATCCGGAGACAGTTTCGACCGATTATGACATGTGCGATCGTTTGTATTTTGATGAACTGTCATTCGAACGTGTTCTCGATGTGATCGACCTCGAAACGCCGAAGGGTGTGATTGTATCCGTAGGCGGACAGATTCCGAACAACCTCGCCATGAAGCTGAATCGCCAGCAAGTGCCTATTCTGGGTACTTCGCCACTGTCCATTGACCGGGCTGAAAACCGGCATAAATTCTCCGCAATGCTTGACACATTGGGAATAGACCAACCACAATGGGCGGAGCTGACCAGTATGGAAGAAATAGACAACTTTATTGAAAAGGTAGGTTTCCCTATCCTGATTCGTCCTTCGTATGTATTGAGTGGGGCAGCAATGAACGTATGCTATACAAAGGAACAAATGCTGGAATTCCTTGACCTGGCGGCTCGCGTATCCAAAGAATATCCGGTTGTGGTATCCGAATTCCTGCAGGGCGCGAAAGAAATCGAGTTTGACGCTGTGGCAATGAACGGAGAAGTGGTAGAATACGCGATCTCTGAGCATATTGAATTTGCAGGCGTTCACTCCGGTGACGCAACACTTGTATTCCCGGCTCAAAAGATATATTTCGAAACAGCCCGCCGTATTAAGAAGGTCAGCAAGATGATCGCTCAGGAGTTAAACATCAGCGGACCGTTCAACATCCAGTTCCTTGCCAAAAACAATGAAGTAAAAGTTATTGAATGCAATCTGCGTGCTTCACGTAGTTTCCCGTTCGTATCCAAAGTACTGAAACGGAACTTCATCGAAACCGCTACCCGCATCATGCTTGACGCGCCTTATTCCCGTCCGGACAAGAGCGCGTTTGATATCGACTGGATCGGTATTAAGGCGTCTCAATTCTCGTTCGCCCGTTTGCATAAGGCAGACCCTATTTTGGGTGTAGACATGAGTTCGACCGGTGAAGTAGGTTGTATCGGGGATGATTTTAACGAAGCCCTGCTTTCTGCGATGGAAGCTGTAGGAAACCATGTCCCTCAAAAGAATATTCTGGTATCTTCCGGCGAAGCTAAAAGCAAAGTAGAACTACTCGACCCCTGTCGTCAGCTTGCATCCAAAGGATTTGAAATATTCGGCACTCGCGGAACGGCAAAATTCCTGAACGACAACGGTATCAAAGCTACTGCCGTATGCTGGCCGGATGAAGATGGCGACCTGAACATCATGGACATGTTTTCAAACCACGGGTTTGATCTGGTGGTCAATATTCCGAAAGATCACACCAAACGCGAATTGACCAATGGATATCGTATCCGTCGCGCGGCAATTGACCACAACATCCCACTGATCACGAATGCACGTCTGGCAAGCGCCTTTATCGATGCTTTCTGCAGTATTGACAAAACTCAGATCCAGATTAAGAGTTGGCAGGAGTATAAATAAATCCGGCTAATGCACAGGAATAGTTATTTTACCTCTTTCTTTGCATCCGAAACAAACCGAATTCAGAAGAGTATGATGAATCTAATCGATGAACAGAAGACCGGTATTGATCGCCGTCATTTTCTTAAATCAATGACTGCCGCCGGAGTATTAACTTTACTCCCCTCCTATAAAGCAGAAGCTTTCTCAAGTAAAGCTAAAGGTAAAATTATCGTAGTAGGCGGAGGTGCCGCCGGTATCAGTATGGCTGCCCGCCTGCAACGCTGGCTGGACAAGCCGGATATTACCTTGATCGATCCAAGCGACCGGCAGTATTATCAACCGGGCTTCACCTTGATTGCTTCCGGCGTATATACGCCCAACGAGGTATGGAAAGAGCAAAAAGACTGTATGCCTAAAGGCGTAAACTGGATAAAAGACTATGTCACAGCGATTGATCCGGTGATGAATCAGGTTTCTACCAACAAAAGCGGCACGCTGTCATACGATTTTCTGGTGCTTACTCCCGGATTACAAATCAACGAAGTGGAAGGTATCACCCGCCAAACACTGGGTGAAGGCAATGCCTATACCATCTATGATTTTGAAGGTGCGCAAAAGACCTGGAAAGGGATGCAGGAATTCGTTAAAAAAGGTGGACGAGGTGTTTTTACCGACACATTCACCAAGCACAAATGCGGCGGCGCCCCAAAAAAGATTTGTTTATTGACCGAACATCACGCCCGGAAAGAAAAGAAACGCGACAACATACAATTAGACTTTTTCACGGCTGCCAAGGCGCTTTACGATGTTCCACTCTATACGCCCCGTTTACTTGAGATATATAAGGAGCGGAATATCCCGATCAACCTGCTCACACGGATAAAAGGGATCGACACGCAAAGCAAAACGGTACATTTTGAAAAGATTGAAACTGTTGGCGAAGAGAAGATATACACCCCGTTTTCGGAAAGTTACGATTTCCTCCACTTCACTCCGCCGATGACTGCTCCGGATTTTACCCGCGAGGCAGGATTATGCAATACGGAAGACATATCTGCTCCGGAAGCGTGGATCACAGTAGATAAATACACCATGGTGCATACAAAATATCCAAATATTGTATCCTTGGGCGACTGTTCCAATCTACCTACCAGCAAAACGTCAGCGGCTATTCGCAAACAAGTGCCCTTAGCGGCAAAAAATCTGATTTCATTGATGGAAGGTAAAGAACCGGTTGAGAAATATAACGGATATGCCGCCTGCCCGATTGTTACAGACTATGGACACGTATTATTATGTGAGTTTGATTACGACAAAAAACAAGATTCGACCTTCCCGTTCTCTATGCTCGATGTTTCGCAGGAACAACGGGCTGCCTGGTTGTTGAAAGTATATATTCTGAAGCCGCTTTATTTTTACGGCATGCTGAACGGGAGAGCCTGATTACTCTCCCAATGGCTGAAAGTAACGCAGATCATAATCCGGCAATAATTCCGGATGGAATATTTTCACTAAATCTTCCAACAGATAGTCCGGATGGATCGGCGTTTCTTCGTAATACAGCACCTTAGCTGTATTTGAACCATAAACTGTTCTATTTTTAAAGGCGTCAAAATGTTCATAAGGCGTATACTCACGCCGTAAGTCATGATAGGTAAGGTCTTTCGTATTGTGGTATTTGATCAACCACAGGTCTGCATGAATCGCCTGATCGAGCACAGACTCGAAAGATAAAGGCAGGCTTCCTGTACCCGGTGTATCTTTAAAGAGATAGTCTGCACCGGCATCCGCATAAAGTTGAGCCACATAACTCTCTCCCGCCGGCATAAACCAGGTTGCTCCGTAACGCTTTTCGGGAAGAACGGTCGGTTTATTCGAGACAGAAGCAGTCAGTTTTTTCAAATTAGTATACCGTTGTTCGGTTTCCCTGAACAGCGAGTCCGCAAGTACTGTCTTATCAAACAACAAACCGTAGAAACGAATCCATTCCGCACGCCCGAGAGGAGTGCTTTCCATATAATCAGCTCCTTCCACAATCGGAATACCCAGCTTCTCCACCCCGCCGTATCCGGTATTCTGAAAAGGCGAGGCGATGATTACCTCCGCATTACTATCGATGATCTTCTCCGTATTCGGGTTGGTAGCTTGTCCGAGGTCGGTTATCTTACCTTTTTTAAGTCCTTCCTGAATAGCAGGCGTATGGATATATTCCGGTTCGCATACCCCGATCACCTGATCCAGTTCACCTAATAAATCAAGCATGGCAATATGCACCGCACTATATACCACCAGATTCTTAACAGGTATGCGGATAACAGTTCCTTTGGGAAGAGCGGATGGCATCGCCTGTTCTCGGTTCAGGAGGATATATCGTTGCAACACCTTCGTGCTATCCCAAGGATTAACCACCTCCGCGATAGTATATCCTTCCCGGGCAGTTACCGTAAATCCGGTAGCATAACGGATAGAATCTAAAGAGCCAACATCAGCTATTGCTTTCTCTTGCTTCCCCCCACAAGAGAGGAGAAGCAAGGAAAGTAAGCTGAATAAATATAATTTCAAATTCATTCCTGAATATTCACGTAGCGTACACATATTGGATTAATTCCGGATACAGGTATTTCCTTTACCACTTTACCCGCTTTATCTACAATATGCAAATCACCATTTGAAACAAAATCACCGGACGCAATGTAGATCTCTGCTGTATCCGAATTAGGAAAAACAATCTGTGCGTAATTTATTTTAACATCCGGATCAACAAAAGGTTTATCTTCAAATTTCTGAGTAGTCATATTGTATTTCAAATAGTCTGTGCTTACTGCCATCCAGTTTTCATCAAGTAAAGAAGAAAGAATGTATAAGTCATTACCATCTGTTGACATAAATAGTTTTGAGTTTTCCAAAAGAACAACTACATCACCCGTAGCAGGATCAACTTTCACAAGTTTATTCGCATATTTATTTTCAAATGTACCAGACGATAGAACATAAAGATATCCGTTCTTATCTATCGCTATCTGTGTAGGGTTAATCACCACATCCAACTCTTTCGTTACTTTAAAAGAAGTAAGATCTACTTCCTTCACCAATGAACTTGGCAGAGGATTGCTTGATATAGCGGCATAAAGCGATGGTTTATCTTCGTTTATACACATTTGCTCTACTCCCACCCCTACTTCTACTTTAGCTTCGATAGTTAGGCTTGTTGTATCTATACGAGCAATATAACCATCATATAGCGACACATAAACTTTGCCTCCGTAGGCTGCCAGACAACGAGGACCGGCAACAGCGCTTCCTCCATTTTCAGGAGTTATCTGTTGTAAAGACTTGCCATCCATATCTGTTATTACAATCTGATTTGACACATTGACCGCAATATAAATTTTTGAGCCATACACAAGCAGGTCATTTGCTGTATCTCCTAATTCTTTACCGTTTACTGCCTCATAAATATTCTCATTCAGCTCTCCATTTTCAAAATTATAGAAGTCGAGAGTTGAGTTATTGCTACCCCAAGAGCCGCTATTTAGAATATAAAGACCATGCTTCACCACCACAGGCTCGGGAATCGGAGCAGGCTTATCATCATCACTACACGACACCAACACAGTACCTGACATCAAGATACATACTAACCAAAGTAAATAATTTTTTGTATGCATCTTTTTTGTTTTTAAAAAATTAAACTCAAATTTAAACGCCAGGAACGACCCGGCATTGGATAATAGCGAACAATATCATACGTTTTATCCGTTAGATTCAGCACCTCTCCTTGCACACGCAGGTTTGTTTTGCCCACAGAAAAGGTACGATTTAAGGAAATATTATGTTCTACATAACCCGGCAACCTATTCGATGCAATATTTTGGGGCAATGAATAACGCTTATCAACGGCATTTACATGATAGCTAATAGTAAACCACGGGTTTTCGAGTGAAACAGAAGTATTAGCCAAGTGTCTTGGCGTATATTGTATCTGGTGCCGATAGACTTTATTTTCCGGATCAGTTATATCTATGGCTTTTATATAACTATATGTAGCTGATAACAAAACAGCTACAGAAGAAGCCAAGGTCTTCTCAATATGCAGGTTTATATCTAATCCCTTACTTTCAACTTCTCCCAGATTACGCATTTTCCAAATATGCATTGTAGGAATAGCTAATATTTTATCTTCTGCCTTATTATAATAAGCATCGACCGAAGCACTCATATAACGAAAAAAGCGACTCTCACCACTCCATGTCAAGCCTATATTGTATTGCAACGCCCTTTCCGGTTTGAGGTTCGTATTCCCAATACGTTGGTAATACAGATCAGTAAAAGTAGGCACGCGGAAAATATCCTTATACGAAGCACGCACACGCAGATTTGTCTCATCAAACGGACGCCAGGAAATCGTTAGGGATGGAGAAAGACGTTTTTTATCCGCAGGTCTATCTCCTTTTTTTACTTCATCATAAATATAGGTACCGAGCAAACTCCCTGTCAATATTAGATGCGATGTATGATACTGCAAAGCGAATGCTGTCAAGGAAGTGATTCGTTCCGGGGAAATAGCATTTTCAAAATTATTAGCTAAGGTATTATACGAAATATCTGAAGTCAACGATGTTGAAAAAGGGCTGTCTGTCCGATAAAGAACTCCTGCGGAAAGATAGTACTCCTGTTGTGTATTCCGGTCTACCTGAATTCCATCCGGGAGCATACTATCTATATTCCGATACTTACTATACGTATAACTATAACGGGCGGAGGATTGGAGCGCCAGGTGGTTGTTCATATCTTTGCGGTACTGTACTTGTCCGAAGAAATTATTATCCCATAGCCGTTCTTTCGCATAGTCGTTATAATAAACGACCGAACCGGGCAATCCTCGCTCCGAATCATAATAATATAGTTTGGCTTTCAGTTCGCCGCCTGCTATATCGCCATACAGGTTACCTTCTAATCGTAAAGACTGCACGTCGCTATTCTTTCGTTTTTCTTCGGTCACTAACTTACCGTTGGTCAGTTTAAAGGGATATTCGCCTTTCGCGCTGCTCCAGTCTGCCCGCGTTGCTATAGCCCATTTATTACTTAATTGATAGGCATATTGAACCGAAGGCGTAAATAAGCCGAAGGAGCCGCCTCCTATACGGGTGGAAAGATTGTATTTCTTCTTATCAAAAAGAGGCTTGGCCGTTTTTATAGACAAAGCACCGGCAGAAGCATACATACGGGCTGTCTGAAAAATATCATCGCTTTGACCAATGGTTAAGGAGATTTGCTCAACATTATCTAATGAAAAGCGGCTGATATCCACTTGACCGCTTTGTGCATCTGTAATAGCGATCCCGTCGTAGCTAACAGCGGTATGCTGTGCGCCAAAACTCCGTATTGAAACGGTTTTCAGTCCTCCAATTCCACCATAATCCTTTACTGTTACTCCCGAAAAACGTTTAACCGCCTCTGATAAATCCTGCAAACCGAGACGCTGAATGGATGCTGTGGTCATCCATTGAACCGGTGCACCTGTACGGGTAGTGGAAGGACGCGCTTTCTCTACCACTTCAACTTCGGAAAGTTGATGCAGTTTCAATGTATCGATTTGTTGACTATAAGCAAAAGGCGCAAACATCCATGCGACTAAACAACAACATAGTCTTCCTACGTAATGCATATTCTTCTTCGGTTTATCGCCGCCTTTACCCGAGGCAACGTATAAAACAAAGTCCGGCAGGTTTTCTGGCTTGTTCTATCAGTCAGCGCCTTCCCATCCGAAGACAGTGGCTATGAAGAATACTGACCTTAATGCAGAACTTACAGCTACGGGCACAGCTCCGGACTC
>DAIPZX010000070.1:0-9168 GCA_036781995.1 Massilibacteroides sp.
ATATTTGAATAAATTTTAAGTGAATGACACGAATGGGATAGTGTACCGTATTGTGTTAGTCTTGCTTTTAGGAGTGGAGACGATTTATTGAAGGGGCTTCCTTCGCCTGTCGTTGTCTGAACGAATCACCTGATAGAGGATGGAAAATAAACAACTGAAGAAATCAATTTTTACGGCTCCGGGAGGAAAGAGCTATTTATTTCCTTTTATTTTGGTAACCAGCCTTTTCCTGATGTGGGGATTGGCTCATGGATTGTTGGATGTGTTGAATAAACATTTTCAGGAAACATTTACGATGAGCAAGGCGCAGTCCGGACTGGTGCAGTTTTCTACCTATATTGCTTATGGCGTGTTCGGTATTCCCGCCGGAATCTTTATGAGGCGTTATGGATATAAAAAAGGTATATTACTCGGGTTGTCGATCTATGCCGTTGGGGCATTTGGGTTTATTCCGGCTGCATTTATGGGTTCGGCAGATCCGTTTCTTATTGCGCTGTTTGTTGTAGCTTGCGGATTATGTATATTAGAAACGGCAGCTAATCCTTATTCTACTGTGTTGGGACCGAAAGCGAGTGCGGCACAACGCCTCAATCTATCTCAGTCATTTAACGGTTTAGGATGGATATTGGGACCGTATATTGGTGGACAATTGATCCTTGGCGCTTCTGCCGATGATTCGATGGCGCTGACGAAACCTTATATATTAACAGGCTTGTGTGTGGTTGTAATTGCCGTTTTTGTTTTTTTTACCAAGCTCCCTGATATTGTAGAAGTTGATGAAGATGTAGAAACGTCCGGAGCGAAACTGAAACCCATGTGGCAATATAAACATTTTGTATTGGCTGTTGTGGCTCAATTTCTGTATTGCGCCGCGCAGACGGGAATATTCAGTTTCTTTATTAATTATGTAACCGAACATGATGTAACGATAACTCCCGTTCAGGCAGCTCAGTATCTTGCCTTTGGCGGAATGCTTTTGTTTATGATCGGACGGCTCACCGGTAGCGCTGTTATGGCAAGGTTTAAACCAAACAAAATACTTGCCTTTTATTCTTTTATCTGCTGCGTGACCATGTTTCTGGTTATACTTCCTTTAGGTCATATTTCTTTGTATGCATTGTATATCACATTTTTCTTTATGTCCATTATGTTTCCTACCATTTTTGCTTTGGGACTTGCCGGTATGGGTTCGCATACCAAGAAAGCCTCTTCTTATATTATTGTAGGTGTTTCCGGAGGCGCTTTCGCACCGATGCTGATGGGCTATTTAGGAGAAGAACAAATGGCGATAGGTTTTCTGGTTCCTTTGGTTTGCTTTGTTTATATCCTGTTCTATGGTTTGAAAGGGTATAAAATGAAGTGAATTTTAGCAAACTTACGTGTGTTAAAGCAGGCGCTATCCGATAAAAAGAGAGATAAACAGTTGCAGTCTCGGAAGAAAGGCGTAAATTTGTCTGGTTAATAAAAATACAGCAGTTGAGATGATCGATAAGATAAAGACTCTGCTTAAAGAGGTAGAGGAATTAAAGGCAAATAATGCGGAAGAGCTGGAAGCCCTGCGTATTAAATATTTGAGTAAGAAGGGTGAGATTTCCTCATTGATGAATGATTTTCGGAATGTAGCTGCCGAACAGAAGCGTGAAGTAGGTCAGTTCTTAAATGAATTGAAGGTCGCAGCGCAGGAAAAAATCAACTCGTTGAAAGACGAATTCTCAAATGCCGGAAATGTTGATACGGATATCGACCTTTCCCGTACCTCTTATCCCATAGCCTTAGGAACACGTCATCCCATTTCCATTGTTAAGAAAGAAATTTGCGATATCTTCGCCCGTCTTGGTTTTAGTATTGCCGAAGGGCCTGAGATTGAAGACGATTGGCATGTATTCTCTTCTCTGAACTTTGCAGAAGATCATCCGGCTCGTGATATGCAGGATACGTTCTTTATTCAACATAACCCGGATGTGCTGCTTCGCACGCATACTTCTTCCGTACAGACGCGGGTGATGGAAAAACAGGAGCCGCCTATCCGAATTATCTGTCCGGGACGTGTATATCGTAATGAAGCAATCTCTTACCGTGCGCATTGCTTCTTTCATCAGGTAGAAGCGCTTTATGTCGATAAAGATGTTTCGTTTGCCGATTTAAAACAAGCCTTATTGTTCTTCGCGAAAGAACTGTTCGGTCAGGATACTAAAATACGTTTGCGCCCGTCTTATTTTCCATTTACCGAGCCTTCTGCCGAAATGGATATTTCCTGTAACCTTTGCGGAGGAAAAGGATGTCCGTTCTGTAAGCATACCGGCTGGGTGGAAATTTTAGGCTGTGGTATGGTTGATCCGAACGTGCTTGAAAACTGTGGAATCAACAGCAAAATATATTCCGGCTATGCCTTAGGTATGGGTGTGGAGCGGATTACAAATCTCAAATACCAAGTGAAAGACTTACGCATGTTCTCTGAAAACGATATTCGTTTCCTGAGACAGTTTGAGTCAGCCAATTAAGTTGAAAACCTAAAAATCATTACCATCCCCGGGCTTTTAACCGGTCCGGGGAAAACACAGGAGGGGTTGTAATGGTAAAGATGCTTTTATTAATAGCAGGAGGTGCCTTAGGCACTGTTTTTCGATATCAACTGTCGAACTGGATACAACATACCGTTTTGTCTGTTTTCCCTTATGGTATTCTTGTTGTCAATATCGTTGGTTCTTTTGTGATCGGTCTTTGTTGGAGCCTTATTGATACCTTTAATTTTTCTTCAAACTTCAAACTTTTTCTTTTCACCGGATTAATCGGAGGTTTTACTACTTTCTCTTCCTTTGTGTTGGATGCCATGCTCTTGTTAAAAGCCGGAGAGTACAAGATTGCTTTTTCTTATATATTAGCCAGTAATATATTGGGTTTATCAGCTGTTTTTTTAGGATATTTGTTAGGAAAATATGCTTCGGCATTAATCAAATAAGGATATGTTAAAAAAAGAACGATATACAGGTGTATTGGATTGGTTTGAAAAGCATGTGCCTGTGGCTGAAACAGAGCTGCATTATGAAGATCCATACCAACTATTGGTTGCCGTTATCCTTTCGGCACAATGCACGGATAAGCGTGTGAATATGACAACTCCCGCTCTGTTTGAACGCTATCCGACGGCAGACTTACTGGCAAAAGCTACTGTGGAAGAAGTTTTTGAGTACATAAAAAGTATATCGTACCCCAATAATAAATCCAAACACCTGGTTGGTATGGCGCAAACGCTGATGAATGAGTTTGGCGGAGTCGTGCCATCGTCTGTCAATGAGTTACAGAAACTGCCGGGTGTAGGGCGGAAGACTGCCAATGTCATAGCCTCTGTTGTCTTTAATAAGCCGGCGATGGCTGTGGATACCCATGTGTTTCGTGTTTCTGCCCGGCTCGGGTTTACTCCGAACAGCAAAACTCCTTTGGAAACCGAAAAGGAATTGGTCAAGCATATTCCGGAAAAGCTGATACCTAAGGCGCATCACTGGTTGATATTACATGGTCGGTATGTCTGTTTGGCGCGTAAACCTAAATGTTTGGAATGCGGATTGCAGTCTTGGTGTGCCTATTATCAACATAAATGATGAAGGTTTTTCGAACAGAGATTGTAGGTGCTCTTGTTGTCTCTTCGGTCATAATCGGAGCAGTCGTTTTTTTTCTGTCATACTTCAATGAAAAACAAACGGAAGGACGGATAGATCTGTATGATTTAGTTCTTCCCGGAGCAGAACAGATTTTGTCTGTTAATAAGCCTTTTCAATTTTTAGGAGTGCTTGAACGCCAGCCCGGTCTGAGCGCCTGCTTCAAATCACTTATTCCGGAGGATTATATTCATTTATTAGCCTGTGCAAAACATTCTCCCGTTTTGTTGGCCTACTATCCGCAGGGTGTTGCGCTGTATTATCATTTACATAATGGACGGGATGAAATTTCCGACAATTTTAAAAAAGAACCTTTTGTCTCAGTCAAAAACGAAGGCATAGATTTTAAATTCTATCCGAAAGCATCCGGTTTATATTTGGGGAACTATCAGTACAAAGGGGTGGGTGTAGTGAGCCATAGTCGTAAACTGTTAGAAATTATTGCGGATAATCACAGGAGTAAGCGTAAAATCAACTTCCTTTCTCTAAAAGAATTAGAGGAAGAGCCGGATCGTGAAGCCTTGTTGAATGTCTTGTTTCAATCAGACTCTGTATCCGGATGGCAAACTGTTGATCTGTTCTTGCATGAAGAACAAGTGTGCTGTTTATATAACCGGACATTTACGGAGATCTCTGATAGTCTTGTCGCAACGACAGGCGATAGTCTGAAAGTGTTCATTGAAGAACTAATCCCGGGTATGAAAGTGCAAGCCGGATTAAGCCGAAGTGATTCGACTGTTTATTATACATTCTGTACTTCTCTTGCCCCTTGAAGCATCTGTTTTAGAATAGAAATACCTGAAAAAACTACATTTGTGCACAATAAAATGATAAAATGTGTTGTATCTCTGTGAAAGTTTCTATCTTCGCCGTTGTTTCTTGAATTATTTATTGTATAATTTTATTTTTATGAAAAGAAGAAGTTTTAATTTATTGTTGGCTGCTGCATTGGCAAGTAGCGTAATGTTTTCATCATGTATTGGTTCTTTTGGTTTGACCAATAAATTGTTAGACTGGAACAAAGGTGTAGATTCAAAATTTGTAAATGAATTAGTCTTCATTGCGTTCCATATTGTACCGGTGTATCCTATTGCTGTCTTGGCAGACATTTTGGTTATTAACTCAATTGAATTCTGGAGTGGTGATAATCCTGTAGCAGATGTTGGTTCTGTAAAAAAAGTTGAAACTAACGAAGGAACTTATGCTATTGAAACAAATGCTGATGGTTATAGCATTCAAAAAGAAGGAGAAGATACTTCTGTTGAATTAGTTTATAATAAAGAAGATAATAGCTGGAATGTGGAAGCAGAAGGAGAAGCATATAAATTGCTTGAGTTTAAAGATAACGACACAGTAGTTATGTTCCTTTCTGACGGACAGAGTATGGAAGTGGAACTTAGCCAGGCAGGAGTGCTTGCTTTCCAACAAGTAGCTCAAAAAGCGTCTTTCTACGCTGCACGTTAATGATATAAGACTCCTCTTTATGAGGAGTCTTTTTTTTTATACTTAATCGGCCTAAATACTAAATAATATATGAGAAACTCAGCGAAGAATTTATTGTTGACAGGTTTCTGTATCATCCTTATCCAAAGCACTACAGCTCAAGTAAAAGAAAATGATTCGCCTAAACCTTATTGGCAAGATATACAAACTGTAGAGGTGAATAAAGAAGAACCACGTACTTCTTTTATGAGTTTTCCGGACAAAAGTTCTGCCTTATCGAAATCTTACGAAGAGAGCCCTTTTTATAAATCCCTTAATGGAACCTGGAAATTCCTGTATGTAGACAGTTATAAGAAATTACCGGCAAATGCAACCGATGATGGACTTAATATTTCTTCGTGGGATAATATTACCGTACCCGGAAACTGGGAACGTCAAGGGTATGGCGCTGCGGTTTATGTAAACCACGGCTATGAATTTAAAGCGCGTAATCCGGAACCTCCGTTATTGCCGGAAGCCAACCCGGTTGGCGTTTATCGCAGAGACATTGAAATCCCGGCAGAATGGGACGGACGTGATGTTTATCTTCAGATCGGAGGAGCGAAGAATGGTCTTTATGTTTATTTGAACGGACAAGAAATCGGGTATAGTGAAGATTCTAAAAACCCGGCGGACTTCTTGTTGAATCCTTATCTGCGTCCGGGAAAGAATGAGTTGGCTCTGAAAATATTCCGTTGGAGCACAGGTTATTATCTGGAATGCCAGGACATGTGGCGTGTGAGCGGAATTGAAAGGGATGTTATTCTCTACTCCCAACCTAAGATTGCGGTCAATGATTTCCGCATTGTGTCCACATTAGATGAGCAATATAAGGACGGAGTCTTTAAATTGGGTGTAGATGTAAAAAATCATACAACCGAAACCAAAGAGGTGACGGTAGGCTACGAATTGCTCAATAAACAGAAACAGGTAATCGGACAAAAAGAAGAAGCTATTTGGGTAAGCGCGGGAACAATACAGCGCGCGTCTTTCGATCAACTTATTCCTGAAGTAGCCAAATGGACATCGGAGACTCCGAATCTCTATGAATTATTAATGACCGTCAAAGTAGACAACCAAGTGGCAGAAGTAGTGCCTTTCCGCATAGGATTCCGTAAAATAGAGATCAAGGAGATCAATCAGATCGCAGGAAACGGGAAGCCTTATACCGTGTTTATGATTAACGGACAGGCTATCAAGCTGAAAGGAACAAATATTCACGAGCATAACCCAAAGACAGGACGCTATATGACGGAAGAGCTGATGCGTAAAGACTTCCAATTGATGAAACAGAATAACCTGAATGCCGTTCGTTTGAGTCATTATCCGCAAGCACGCCGTTTTTATGAACTATGTGATGAATTCGGACTTTACGTGTATGATGAAGCGAATATCGAGTCTCATGGCATGTATTATAGTTTAGCTAAGGGTAAATCTTTGGGTAATAATCCCGAATGGTTGAAACCTCATCTGGATCGTGTGAATAATATGTACGAACGGAATAAAAACCATGCTTCCGTAACCATTCTTTCTTTAGGTAATGAGGCGGGAAACGGATACAACTTCTATCAGGCATATTTACTGCTTAAGGGTAAAGATAAAGAACTCATGGATCGTCCTGTATGCTATGAAAGAGCTCTCTGGGAATGGAATACGGATATGTATGTACCGCAATACCCCGGAGCGGAATGGTTAGCGAAGATCGGAGCAGAGGGAAGTGATCGCCCGATTGTGCCTTCGGAATACTCGCACTCTATGGGTAACTCTTCCGGTAACCTGTGGGATCAATGGATAGAGATTTATAAGTACCCTAACCTTCAGGGAGGCTTCCTTTGGGACTGGGTAGATCAGGCTTTCGAAGAGAGGGATGATCAGGGACGTTTGTATTATACCTATGGAGGAGACTACGGCGTGAATGAACCAAGCGATGGTAACTTCTCCTGTAACGGTTTAGTCGGAGCGGACAGGGTTCCTCATCCGGGGTTGACCGAAGTGAAATATGCACATCAGAATTTTGGGTTTGACGCTGTTGATGTAGATAAAGGCATTTTCCGTATCACAAATCGTTTTTATTTTACTCCCGGCAATAAATATGCAATCTCTTACCGAATTTTGGGAGACGGAAAAGAATTGAAAAGCGGTAGACTTCCACTGAATCTGGCTCCTCAGACTGCTGAAGAAGTAACCATTCCCGTTGCCGGATTAAAGGCGCAGGCGGGGGTAGCGTATTTTGTTAACTTCAGCGTGAAAACAACCGTAGCGGACGCATTGATCCCCGCAGGGCATGAAGTTGCTTACGATCAGTTCCGGTTGCCTCTCAAAGGAGAGGAAATGGCGTACAAAACCAATGGACCTAAACTAACGACTACTACTGAAGGCGATTTGCTGAAGATTAACTCTTCCAGGGTAAACTTCGTATTTAATAAAAAGACAGGTCTGGTTTCCTCTTATCAGGTAGACGGAACCGAATATTTTGCAGAGGGATTCGGTATTCAGCCGAACTTCTGGCGCGGACCGAATGATAATGACTATGGGAACGGAATGCCTAAGCGTCTGCAAATCTGGAAACAGAGCAGCAAAGACTTTAATGTAACCGATACTAAGGTAGAATTGGTTGATAACAATGCCTTGTTGAATGTAACTTACCTGTTGCCTGCCGGTAATTTGTATGTAATTACGTACAAGGTATACCCAAGCGGCGTTGTGCATGTGGCTGCTCAGTTTACTTCTACCGAAATGGATGCGGCGCAAACCGAAGTTTCGGAATCTACACGTATGGCAACCTTTACGCCGGGGAATGACGAAGCCCGTAAGGCCTCATCCAAATTGAATGTGCCCCGTATCGGTGTGCGTTTCCGTGTTCCGGCGAATATGAACTCTGTTCAATACCTGGGGCGCGGACCGGTGGAAAACTATTGGGACAGAAAAGCGGGAAGCACTGTGGGTTTATATCAGACTACGGCTGAGGATATGTATGTGCCCTATGTTCGTCCGCAGGAAAACGGACATCGTACCGATACGCGTTGGATCAGCTTAACAGCCGGGAAAGGTAAAGGGTTGATGATCAAGGCGGACGACCTGATTGAGTTTAATGCCTTGAGAAATACGATTGAAGACTTTGATTCGGAAGAAGCATTGCCACATCCCCGTCAGTGGAATAACTTCTCTCCGGAAGAAATCGCGAACCACGATGAAGCAGCTGCTAAGAATGTATTGCGGCGTATGCATCATATCAATGACATCAATCCGCGTAACTTTGTAGAAGTTTGTGTGGATTATAAACAACAGGGAGTAGCCGGTTATAATAGCTGGGGAGCTCGTCCTGAACCAGCTTACATACTACCTGCCAATAAAGAATACAACTGGGGATTCACGTTGATTCCTGTAGATAGTAAAAGTGCGGCGGCAGGTAAAGCAAAATATAAATACAATTGAACCTGTAAAATCGGGGTGCAAAAATGACAAAAAAACAAGCTAAATACTTGTGTGTTTTGTAAATAAGATCTATTTTTGCACTCTGAATTCCGCAGGGGGTAAAAAAGCGGTTCTTGAATACACCCACCCCCGGGACATAACCTGTATTAATTATAAGACAGATGTACGTAATCGTAGAAATTAACGGACAGCAGTTTAAAGCTGAACAAGGAAGAAAATTATTCGTTCACCACATCCAGAATGTGGAAAGCGGAGCTGTTGTTGAGTTTGACCGTGTGTTATTGGTTGACAATGACGGAGCGGTAACAGTAGGCGCGCCTACTGTTGAAGGAGCAAAAGTAGTATGTGAAGTACTTTCTCCATTAGTGAAGGGTGACAAAGTGTTGATTTTCCACAAGAAGAGAAGAAAAGGACATCGTAAGTTGAACGGTCACCGTCAGCAGTTTACAGAAGTGAGTATTAAAGAAATTGTTGCTTAACATTTTAAAGATTTAAAAAGAAATGGCACATAAGAAAGGCGTTGGTAGTTCAAAGAACGGCCGTCAATCGCATCAAGCAAACGCAACTTATCGCTCCAATTCCTGCCAAAATCCCC
>DAIPZX010000071.1:0-9119 GCA_036781995.1 Massilibacteroides sp.
AGAGAAAGAAGTTCATTAGAAAAATAAAAAGAGAGAATGTCTGTAAGGATATCCTCTCTTTTGTTTATACTGGCTTTGTTGGTCAGGATTTCTTTTTTGTAGTCCGTTTTTTTGCGGCAGGTTTATCTGCTGCGGATTCTACTATTTTTTTACATTCCTCAAATGTAAGTTCTTCCGGTTTAGTAACTGATTTCGGAAGTCTGTAGTTTTTACCTTTATAGGCTATGTATGGACCAAATTGTCCATTCAGTATTTCCATTTCCGGTTCTTCGTCAAACCTCTTTATGTTTCTTTTTTCTTCTTTTTCACGCTTTTCCTTGATTAACTCAATCGCTTCTTCTTCTGTGATAGAAAGCGGATCGAGTGTTTTGGGAATAGATACGAACTTTCCTGCGTGGCGAATAAACGGGCCGAATCGCCCTATAGCTGCAACCATTTCCGAATCTTCAAACTCTCCGATAGTGCGAGGCAGATCAAATAGTTTAAGCGCTTCTTCCAGTGTTATTGTTTCGATCGATTGATTCTTCATCAAAGAAGCAAACTGAGGCTTAGGCGCTGTTTTATCTTCCGGATTAGCTTGTCCTATCTGAGCAATCGGACCGTAACGACCTATTTTTACAAAAACAGGCTTCCCACTTTTTGGATCAGTGCCTAATTCGCGTTCACCTACTTTATGTTCGGTTTTAATCGCGGCTGTCGCTTCAACGATCGGATGGAAAAATTTGTAGAACTTATCAATCGCATCAGTCCATTTCATTTCGCCTTCAGCTATAACGTCGAATTCTTTTTCAACGCTGGCTGTGAAGTTGTAGTCTATAACTTCCGGAAAATACTCCATCAAGAAGTCGTTTACCACAATACCTATATCAGTTGGAATCAGTTTGTTCCTATCAGCTCCTGCTATTTCTTTTTTCTCGACTTCCTTAATATTTCCTTTGGCAAGAGTGAGTACATAATATTTACGTTCAACACCTTCCTTGTCTCCTTTCAGCACATATTCTCTGTTTTGAATAGTCTGAATAGTAGGAGCATAAGTAGATGGGCGTCCGATGCCTAATTCTTCCAGACTACGAACTAAGCTGGCTTCTGTATAGCGCGGAGGACGTTGTGTGAATCGTTCTGTAGCTACAATATCCTGAGCCGTTAATACCTCTTTCACTTTAACCGGAGGCAGGATACCGTTTTCCTCTTTTTCGTGCTGCTCATCATCGGTGCCTTCACGATATACCAGCAAAAATCCATCAAAAGCGATCACTTCTCCTGTAGCAATAAATTTTTCCTTTTTGCCGGAGATCGATACGGATATTGTTGTTCTTTCCAATTCTGCGTCTGCCATTTGAGAGGCAATGGTACGTTTGCGAATCAGATCATATAATTTCTTTTCTTGCGCACTACCTTCTATATCTGTGTTTGCGATATAGGTGGGGCGAATGGCTTCGTGTGCTTCCTGAGCACCTTTACTTTTGGTATGGTACTGACGAAATTTATAATATTTTTCCCCATAAGTCGTAACAATCGCTTCTTTGGATGTTCCTAAAGCTAAATCGCTCAAGTTTACCGAGTCGGTACGCATATAGGTAATAAATCCGGATTCGTACAGCCGTTGAGCGATCATCATCGTTTGCGAAACAGAAAAACCAAGCTTGCGTGCTGCCTCTTGTTGCAATGTTGATGTTGTAAACGGTGCCGCGGGTGATTTCTTGACCGGTTTTGTTGTAATGTCTTCGATCAGGAATGATGCGTCTTTGCAATCCTCTAAGAATTTATGTGCTTCTTCTTTATTCTTCAGGCGTTTATTCAGTTCTGCTTTTAACAATGTGAAACCATCCGGAAGGATAAAAGTCGCGATAACACGGAACGAAGCCTCGGATACGAAATTATTAATATCCCGTTCGCGTTCTACAATCAAACGTACAGAAACAGACTGAACGCGACCTGCAGACAAGGCCGGCTTAATTTTTCGCCAAAGAACAGGAGAAAGTTCGAATCCTACAATCCGATCAAGTACACGACGTGCTTGTTGGGCATTAACCAGATCAATATTTACTTCACGTGGAGTTTCTATCGCATGCAGGATCGCACTCTTGGTAATTTCGTGAAAAACAATACGTTTTGTTTTTTTAGGATCAAGTTTTAATATTTCAGCCAAATGCCATGAAATAGCTTCTCCTTCACGGTCTTCATCGGAAGCAAGCCATACCATATCGGCTTTTTTGGCTTCTGATTTCAGCTCGGAAACAAGCTTTTTCTTATCTGCCGGAACAACATATTCAGGCTTGTAGTTGTTTTCAAAATCAATACCAATTTCTTTCGCTTTCAAATCTCGTACATGACCGTAGCTGGACATGACTTTGAAATCTTTTCCGAGGAACTTTTCTATTGTTTTTGCTTTGGCCGGAGATTCGACTATAACCAGATTTTTCTGCATATGTTCTTTCATTCTTTTTTTGAAATCGAGTGCAAACATACATAAATAATTAACGTAAGGAAGTATAGGAAATAAAAAAAAACGGTATTTTGCCTCTTTCTATAAATGTTTTCTTCTGTATATAAACTACTTTTGTGATAGAATAATCAGAAAAAAATCAGATGGATAAATTCAGGAAAATGATTGCAGATGGTGAAATTGAGGAGGTTATTGCCCTGCTGGATGATTATTTGATGGATCATCCCGAATCAGACGAAGCTTATTTTTTAAGAGGTAACGCATACAGTAAGAAAAATGATTTCAGGCAAGCGTTGAATAATTATCTTAGCGCTATTGAACTTAATCCGGAAAGTCCGGCAAAGCAGGCGCATACGATGTTGATGAAAATAATGGCGTTTTATAATAAGGATATGTATAATCATTAAAAAGAAAAGCCCGTTTTTTAACGAGCTTTTCTTTTTATATCAGAAATTAATATTGATTCCTACCACCGCATTGAATCCTTGCGCAGGATAGCCGTACAGCAGATCGTATTCTTGAAACAGCAGATTATTCAACTGCCCGTAGACGCCGATATTAGAGGTGATATTATACAGTCCTGTCACATTCAGTTCGTTGATGTTTTTCATATCGATCGGGTCCCATTGACTCAAGTAGTATTGCACCGTTTTTCTTCCTGCTCCAAGATAGTATTTGGCACTTACCGTTAGTTTGTCTATCGGCCGCACATCTATTAATGCGGTAATTTCCGCTTTAGGGCGGCCATAAGCTTCAAACTTAGGAGCAGGGCCACCATCCCATGGAGATGTTTCTTTTACATCCCAATTATTATAGACTCCTTTCAACGAGAATTCGAATAAGTTCTGATAATTATATTTTAAGGCGGCACCTGCAAAGAACAGTTTTGTGTTGTAATGATCAGGCTCACTATAGTTAATCAGACTCCACGCAACGCTCTGAGTAAACAAAACATCATCATCGGTAGCTTTATAACCGGCGAATACGTCAAACCAGAATCCGGGAGCGACTCCGCTCTTCAAGCCTACTATACCGTCTAACCAGGTGCGCGAAGGACGTACATCCAACCATGGATTTACATAACGGTTCCGCTGTGAAAGTTCGTAAGCGCTGTTGGATTGAATTTTGCCGTCAGCGTTCAGGTAAAGCACGGTCTTATCCGCGATAGTTACATCCGCCGCGATATTAGGAGAAGCAAATACTTTATCGTTATCGCCTGTAACAAACATTACATTGGCGCCTAATTTCACTTTCCAGATATCTCCCTCTACTGTGTAATAGGGGGATAGCGTTATTTCGGCATGGCTTTCAAATTCAGGTTCTGGTATGTAATTGGCAGGCAGGCTTGGGAGACTGTAGTTCAGATATTCCAATTTACCCATCACTCCGATAGATTGATTACCTCCAAAAAGAGCATTCATGCCGGCTTTAACACCAAACGTATTTTCTTTGATACCATCTACATCTTCAGACAAACCGTATTTATGAGAGAAATTGGTATAATCAAAATCTAAAAGATAACCTAAAGGCGCTCCTTCATGTGATTCTATTCCCGCATTAAAACCGATTTGTTGATTTATCTGTTTGGTGTCTTTATTCATTTCGACAAAAGCCGGAGTTTCCGGTCCTGTCTCATTCACACTATATCCGAAATAGTTAAACGCGCTATATCCGTAGCGAGCCCCCAGTTTTATACTTGCCTTGTCAAAATTATGCAGGAAGTTTAAACCACCCAGATTATCGTTCAGATGCACTTTTTGTTTTAACCCTTCTTCCTGAAGGTACTTGTGTTTGCCACTACTTGAGCGGTGAGAGAAAAAGAGGTTTAACTGATCTTTATCTGTGCTCAGAATATGATATCCGAAATCTCCGTTTATATTCACGTTGGTTCCTACTCCGGCATTCAGATAGCCCCGATTCTTGTTATACAGAATATCTGTCATGATCTTTCCGGAAGGAAGCAGGCTGATTTCCGCTTGAGGATCAGTTGGAACTGTCTGGGTCGCGTAATTAATTGCTCTTTTATTTATTTCAGGTTGCTTTACTTCCGGAAGGGTATTCACCTTGTTGGCATCCTGTACAGAAGGGTCATATTCCCGTTCAAGCGTTAACTCCCGTTTCAGGTTGTCATCTTGCGCCTGTATCGTTCCTGCGATGGCAAATAGGCTTACCACGCATAACGTCTTTACATTATATATAGTTCTCATCGCTTTCATTTATTTCTTTAGTTTACCCAATCTATCTTCAATCATATCAATAATATCATCCTGTCCTTTGTAGTTGTTTTGCAAACTGGTCAGGTATTGTCTTGCCTGAAAATCATCTTCACGGCTGATATAAATATCCGCCAGTAAAATAAATCCGCGAGCGAGCCAGTATTGATGTGGCGTACCATTTTCAATGAAGTTCATCAACTCTTTTTCTGCCTTATCGCCTTCATTATTATTGAAGTATAATTGAGCCAATAAATATTTAGATTCCGCTCCCTGTATTGTTCGCGTGTCTTTGCTTAGAGCCTGGAGGTCTGCCAATGCTTTCTTTTCCTGCTGCTGGGAGATATAAGCTTTCGCCCTGATATAACGGGCTTCTGTTTGTACTTCCGGTGACAATTTAGGGTCTTCAAGCAATTGGTTGGCTGCCTGCAACGCTTCCAATGGTTGATTGGTAAATTGAGCGCTTCGCATCAGACCCAGACTGGCGGCTTGTTTGTTTTCCGGCTTTTCCGCGATAACAAGTAGCGTTTTGAAGCTTTCCAACGCTTCAGTATAGTCTTTATTCAGATATTCAATCTCCGCTTTACGGGCAAGAGCTTCTTCACGGAATTTCAGTTCACCGCTATCCAGTACTTTTTCGAATAAACGGATAGCCTGATCATATTCTTTATGAGAGAAGGCGATTGATCCCAAATAATAGTTCGCGCTTGCGCTGAATGCTCCTTCGGGGAATGTTTGCAGATAATTCTCAAGGCTTCTTTTTGCACCTGCATTATCTCCACGCATAAAGAGTTTTTCTGCCGCGATATAAGTCAGCGAGTCTTGTTCGCTTACTTCAAAACGGGCACTGCCTCCCAGAGAGTTCACGTAAGCCGCGTATGAACTGATATCATTCATGTCAATATAAACAGATTTGAGGTCTTGTATGGCAACCTTGGCTTCCTCACTGCCGGGATAGTTGTTTATTACCTTTTTATATTCAGTTGCTGCTTTTTCCAATTGATTGTCGTTGTAGTAAAGCAAACCCAACTGAACTCCTGCCTTACGGGCAAGACTGCTTTGTGGAAACCGGCTGACCAGTGCGTTGAAAGCTTCCGCAGCGCCTTTGCTTTCTTCCAACATCACATAAGCACGTCCTTTTTCAAATAAAGCATCGTCTACATATTGAGACTGTGGGTAGTCACGCACCAAACGATCCATTGCATTGATCTTGCCACGATAATCTTTTTGTAATCCCATCAGGAATCCACGTTGGTAAACGGCGTAATCTCCGGCTGTTGGTTGAAGATTGGCTGCGCGTGAATAAGCTGTCTCGGCTTCGGCAAACTGGCGATTATAGAAAAGACAGTCTCCAATACGATTGTATGCATCTGAGTAAGACGCCGCTTGCTGATTCTTTTCCATATTCACGTATTGGCGAAAACGGGATAAAGCTTCGGTATATTGATTCTGTTTGAAATAACTGTATCCTAAGTTATAGTAAGCTAACGCGTACATATCTGTATTGCGCAGATGGGTATTATTCAGGTAGGTGTTGTAATCTGCGGTTGCTTTCGCGTAATATCCTTTCCGGTAGGCCGTTTCTCCTCTCCAGAAATAAGCATCGTTGCGTGCTTCCTGATTATAGTTGCCAAGTGCTATGGCTTTGTTGAAATAATCATCGGCTTCATCCAGATTCATATTGGTGAAAGCCTGCGTTCCTAAGTGAAATAATACATTTTGCTTTGCTTCCAGTATTTTGTTTCCCGGACGATTAATTTTCTCAATCGATGTAAGGGCTGCTTTGTAATTTTTGGTAGTCAGATAAACTTCGGTCAGATAGTCATTCACCTGATCGTTGTATTTTGAATTGGGAAAGTCGTTCAGGAAATCTTCAAAAACAGTTACAGATTCTCCAAAACCGGAGAAAGAGGTTTCATGAAGAAGTACGGCGTAATTATACAAGGCAACCTCTCTCACCTGTTTGTCGAACTGTGCTGTCGCGGCAGCTTCGAAAGACATACGCGCGTTGTTTTTGTTGTTCAACTTCAGGTAGCATTGCCCAAGGTATAGATAAGCATTTTGCGTCAGTTCATCGTTTTGCGTTACCACACGTCCCAACATGTCTGCCGCGCTATTGTAATTGTCTCTGTTAAAATAGCAAACACCTAATATATACAGGTCGCCGCGTAACGGACTGTCTGTTGTCGAAACATATTTAGATAAATGATCCGCCGCTTTGTTTTGATTGCCCAGGCGATAATAGGAATTACCGATGATACGGTGTACTTCGTTATTATTTGATTCATTCGGATAAGCAGCCAATAGGGCTTCGCCTTCTTTTATTACCCGGTCGAACTTATTCTGAATGAAATAAATCTGTGTGATATAATATTGAGCCTGCAATCCGAATTCTTTTTTGTTCTTAAGTTTGGCGAATTCGGTCAATGCCTTGTCGTAATTGCCATCAGCATAATCGAGATAAGCCACATAGTATGCGGCAGCACTGTTATACGTCTTTCCTATCTGCTGAATGCGCACGAAATAATTTCGGGCTTTATCTTTTTCTCCGTTCTGTAATAGAGAATAAGCCAAACGGAAAGAATAAGCTTCCTGCTGTTCAATACTTAGCTGATCGATATCGGATTGATTAAACCAGAATATGGCTTTCTCATACTCCTCACGATCAAAATGAATGGACGCAATCATGAAATTGACGGTAGATTCATGCCGGGTGTCAGGATAGGTGTCGAGAAACTCTTTCAGTAAAAGGTCGGCGTTAGCCCGTCCTTGTTCAAAAGCAGCCGCAACCAACATATAGTCGGCTTCCTGAATCAAGTCTGCATCGGTTGCATTTGCTTTGTATGCTTGCAATTTATCTATACAACCCGGATAGTTTTTCAGATTAAACAACTCTTTACCTTCTACAAATAATCGGTCTGCCGCACCAAATTGATGGTCTCGCTGCCCGTAAACTGTGTGGCTCCCTACAATAACACACAGTGAAATAAGAATTTTTTTCATCAGCCTCTTGCTTTTTGTTACAAGGCAATTTCGCCCTGTTTGTTCTCTCTTGCAAATATAAACATAAGCCTGTAATAAATAGGCTTAAAAGGTTATTTTATGGTTTTCCGTTATTTCCCGTATAACACGGCATGGATTACCGGCTGCTACAACGTTTGCGGGTATATCTTTGGTTACGACACTACCTGCGCCAATCACGGTATTGTCTCCAATATTTACACCGGGCAGAATACAGGCTTGTGCGCCTATCCAAACATTATTACCGATAGAAACGGGATAGGCATATTCCAGTCCACAATTCCGTTGCTCTGCATCCAGTGGATGTCCGGCTGTATAAATGCCTACATTCGGAGCAATGAAAACATTATTGCCGATCGTTACTTTAGCTCCGTCCAGAATAACCAGATTCATATTGCTGAAAAAGTGATCTCCAATCTCAATATTCGTTCCATAATCACAATAAAACGGAGAGAGAATCATAGCCTCTTTTCCGATTCGGAGTATCGACCGGATAAGTTTATCCCTTTCCTCAGCCTTCCATGGAGGCAGTAAATTATACCGGTATGTCGCACAGCGGGTCTGATACATCTCTTCTTGCAACTGAACATCCCTATTCGGATTGTAAAGACTTCCCTCTGCCGCCTTTTCCTTTTCGCTTTTCATAGCTTACCTTATTTTAAATAAAACACATCTCCTTATGAACGAAAGTACAATAATCCGGTCAAACAACCCTGTTCAAGGCGAGTTATTTCATCTTACAGGCATTAAAAGAAAACGTAAATAGATTTTGAAAGGCACAACAAAGAGCGAAGCACGCTTTAGAAGGTTTATAAATAATTCAGGTGTAGATAATAGTTTTTATTACCTTTGCCTTTTTGAGATATTAGTTAATATAAAAAGGAAAAAGAAATTAATATAAGATGGCATTTAAATGGACTAAATATATCCTTGTTACTTGTTGGATTATTTTCGCTTTGGTGTTAGGAGGCGTAATCGTGGTTTTTTCGGCTATAGCCAAAGGTTCTATCGGATACGTACCCGAGGTAGAACAGCTTGAAAATCCGATAGACAAGTATGCTTCGCAAATAATTACCTCTGACGCGAGATTACTGGGCAGTTACGCGCACACCAAAGATAACCGTATAGGTGTAAGTTATAACGATCTGTCTCCTGCATTGGTGAAGGCATTGGTTGCTACGGAAGATGTGCGCTTTGCTCAACATAGCGGGATTGATGTGCAAGGCTTGTTTCGTGCTGTGGTAAAAAGAGGTATTTTGATGCAAAAAAGTGGTGGTGGAGGTAGTACTATCACGCAGCAGTTGGCAAAGCAGCTTTATTCGCCGAGTGCGGATAATATCCTTGAACGATTATTGCAGAAGCCTATTGAATGGGTTATCGCTGTTCAATTAGAGCGTTTCTATACAAAAGAAGAAATCCTGACGATGTATTTGGATAAA
>DAIPZX010000072.1:0-9061 GCA_036781995.1 Massilibacteroides sp.
GTTAAAGATAACCGTATTCGTTTTTATTAAGAGTTTAGTTTAAAACCTGATATATGAACTGCCATACAGAAATGTATGGCAGTTTTTTTATCTTTGCAGGGCATTACAACGAGAGGATAGAAGATATGGAAACAAAGAAAAAAATATTGGGTATGACTCTGGAGGAACTTAAATCTGTCGTTTCTGATCTGGGTTTACCTTCTTATACAGCTTCTCAAATTTCGGATTGGTTATATAAAAAGAAAATATCTTCGATTGCGGAGATGACAAACATCTCGAATGCAAACAGAAGTAAATTGGAGGAATTCTATGAAGTGGGAGCGAGTACTCCTGTTCATACGCAGAAGTCTGTTGATGGTACGGTGAAATATTTATTCAGAGTAGATGAAGGTTATACTGTCGAAACCGTGTATATCCCTACTGAAGACAGAGCTACGCTTTGTGTGTCATCTCAGGTAGGATGTAAAATGAATTGCTTGTTTTGCATGACCGGCAAGCAAGGATTTACCGCTAATCTGTCATCTAATGAGATTATGAATCAGATTCGTTCTGTTCCGGAGTCTGAAACATTGACCAATCTTGTCTTTATGGGAATGGGCGAACCTTTAGATAATGTAACAGAATTGTTTAAAGTCTTGGAAATACTAACGGCTTCCTATGGTTATGCCTGGAGTCCTAAACGGATAACGGTCTCAACAATTGGCCTTACGAAAGGACTGGAACGCTTTTTGACGGAGAGTGACTGTCATTTGGCGGTAAGTCTTCATTCTCCCTTTCCGGATGAAAGACAGGCTTTAATGCCCGTGGAGAAAGCCTATCCGTCTCATCAGGTATTGGATTTGATACGTAAATATGATTTTGCTCATCAACGCAGAGTATCATTTGAATATATTGTGTTTAAAGATTTAAATGATTCTCCGCGGCATGCGAATGCTTTGGCTGCCTTGCTGCGGGATATTCCTTGTCGCATTAATTTGATACGCTTTCATGCAATCCCCAACGTAGACTTGAAGAGCCCGGATATGAAAAGAATGGAACAATTCAGAGATTTGTTGAATGCAAAAGGGGTTGTCTGTACTATCCGCGCTTCAAGAGGAGAGGATATTTTTGCTGCTTGTGGTATGTTGTCAAGCGCAAAATCAAAAGAAAACTAAAAGAGAGTAAATATAAAAACTTATATTTGTAGAAATATAAATCGGATAAATATGAAAACACGTCTTCTTGTATTTTGCCTTTTCTCATTACTTGTCGTTTTGGGTGGGTGTTCTTCGAACTTTGTGTTGCCTCAGGCAACCGGATGGGTTTATGAAGTTGTAGTTGTTGCAGACCAGAAAGTATGGGATGGAGAAGGCGGAGAAGCTTTGGTCGCTGAGTTGGAAGCCGATATTCCCGGTTTGCCACAGCCGGAAGCTGCGCTTAAACTAACTAAGGTTACTCCGGATGTATTCGATGGTATGCTACGTTATGCCAAAAACATCATGCAGGTTAATGTAGATCCAGCGTCTTATACCAAGGTGTCATTAAGGCACGAAGTAAATCTGTGGGCTCAGAATCAGGTTATGTTGACATTAAGTGCACCCGATCAGGCGTCTGTTGTTCAATATCTCAAAGACAGGAAAGGGGTTGTTGTGGACTTTTTTACGAGAGCAGAAATGGATAGAGTTTTTCATACGCTTGAAAAGACATACAGTAGTCTTGTGATGGAAAAGGTACAGGCTAAATTTGACGTAAAGCTCAATGTTCCTGCGGAAATGAATTTTTATAAAGATACCACAGACTTTTTTTGGGCTTCCAATAATGCAAATACAGGACGCGTAGATTTTATTGTTTATTCATTTCCGTATGTCGATTCGCAAACTTTTACGGTCAATTATCTTGTTAACAAGCGTGATTCTGTTTTAAGAGAAAATCTGCCGGGAAGTTTCCCTAACTCTTATCTGGCTACCGAGTTGAGATGGGGTGTTGATTATACCCCTATCACGCATTTAGGTAAATACGGAGGTGTAATGAGAGGACTTTGGAAAACGGTTGGTGATATGATGGGAGGTCCTTTTGTGAGTTTGACGAAAGTAGATGAGGTAAATAATAGAATAGTAGTAGTGGAAAGTTTTGTCTTTGCACCGGAAATGGAAAAGAGGAATTTAATGAGGCGAGGCGAGGCTTGTTTATATACATTGCGTTTGCCCGGAGAATTTGATATTCCGGTGTCCGAATCGTTAACAAGCAAAGGCAAGGATATGTTAAATAATCAAGTAGATGGAGAATAAACTAATCAGAGTCGGTATTACTCATGGCGATATTAATGGTATTGGTTATGAGGTAATTCTAAAAACATTTTCAGATAATCGGATAACGGAACTCTGTACACCTATCATTTATGGATCGTCAAAGATTGCAGCCTACCATAGAAAGGCTTTAGAATTGGCACCTGTGAATATGAGTGTTATATCAAGAGCAGAAGAAGCTGGAGATAACCGGGTGAATATTATAAACTGTGTTGATGATGATACAAAAGTTGAATTATCTCAACCTACAGATATAGCAGGTGAAGCCGCTTATAAGGCTTTAGAAGCCGCTGTTAATGATTTGAAGCGCGGCATGATTGATGTGCTGGTCACTGCCCCGATCAATAAGAATAATATTCAAAATGATAAATTTACTTTTCCCGGACATACGGAATATTTAGAGGAATGCTTCGGGCATCATGAGAATAAGGCTTTGATGATTCTTATGAAAGATGAGCTTCGCGTAGCGCTTGTTACAGGTCATATTCCATTATCCGATGTCGTTGAAAAAATAACAAAAGAAGCGATCATAGATAAACTTCTGGTGTTTAATAAATCGCTTATTCAGGATTTTGGAATAATAAAACCCCGGATAGCCGTTTTGTCACTAAATCCTCATGCCGGAGATGGCGGGGTGATTGGTGAAGAAGAAGATATGGTTATATTGCCGGCAATGCAAGAGGCTGAAAAGCAAGGAGTAATGTCTTTCGGTCCTTTCCCCTCTGATGGTTTTTTCGGGGCATCTATGTATGAATCATTTGATGGTGTGTTAGCGATGTATCATGATCAGGGATTGGCTCCTTTTAAAGTGTTGGCAATGAAGGAAGGGGTTAATTTTACAGCAGGATTATCCGTAGTGCGCACTTCTCCGGCCCATGGTACAGCTTATAATATAGCAGGTAAAAATCAAGCTTCGGAAGATTCTTTCCGTCAGGCACTATATGTCGCTCTTGATGTTTATCGGAACCGTAAATCATATAAAGAAGCAACAGCTAACCCTTTACGTAAACAATATTTCGATAGAGGAGGAGATAATGAGAAACTGGATCTGACAAAAGACGAGTAGGTTTAGTTTTTTTTTGTAGAAAAAGTTTGCGTAAGTTTGTGTCATAAATTATAACGATACGATTTGTATGTTTAAGGATAAGACGATTGTATATACTTCAGGTACGTTTGACATGTTCCATTATAATCATTTACGAATGATAAACTATGCCCGGAGTTTAGCTGATATATTGATAGTTGGAGTGAGTACAGACGAGTTAGTCTCTTCTTACAAGGCAGCACCTATTATACCTTTTCACGAGAGGCTTCAGATCATAGAAGCTTTAAAAACACCTGATATAGTTGTTCCGCAACATTCATTGGATCATTCAGAGATTGTAAAAAAACTGAATATTGATGCCTTTGTTGTCGGAGATGACTGGTACGGTAAATATGATTACCTGAAAGACCTTGATGTACAGGTCTTTTATTTTCCTTATGGAACCGGAGTTTCTTCCTCAACCTTGAAAAAAGCAATTCACGACTCTTATGAGGCGAATTTGCAATTGCAACAAAGAGCAAAGCCGATAACAGTCAAAGAGGGATTGAAATGAATGTTTTATGAAAAAGACCGCGTTAATAACAGGAGGAACAAAAGGAATTGGAAAATCTGTAGCCGTTTCTCTTGCCGGAAAAGGATATGATTTAATACTCACTTATTCTTCAGATCCATCAGTTGCGCAAAAGACTGTTGAAGAACTTCAAAACGTATCATCAACAGCGAAAATACATCTTTTACAGGCTGATTCAACTTCTGCTGATGCTATATCTTGTATTGGAAAGTTTTTAACAGAGAATGACATAATACTTGATACCGTTATCTTTAATGCAGGTGTTACTTGCCGTGATACATTTGAGCAGATATCTTTACCGGATTGGGAGCGCGTTTTTTTTGCTAATGTTCATTTCCCTGTCTTTCTCTTACAATCAATAGTTGACAGGCTGGAAAAGGGAGGATCTGTTGTTTTTACAGGTTCTTTGATGGGGATTGAGCCTCATTCCGTATCTTTGGCATATGGCGTCTCTAAAAGTGCGGTACACGCCTTGGTTAAGAACCTTGTAAAATTTCTTGTTCCTTATCATATACGTGTAAATGCGGTGGCACCGGGTTTTGTCGATACCGAATGGCAGAAAACTAAACCTGCAGAGGTACGCAAAAGCATTGAATCAAAAATTTCGGTAGACCGTTTTGCTGCACCGGATGAGATCGCAGAAGTCTTTCTTATGCTAATTGATAACAAATACTTTAACGGCGAAATTGTAGTTGTCGATGGAGGATATTTATATAAATGAAAATAGATGGGTGATTTAAATACAGAATACGAAGCATCGCTGAAGTCGATCGAAACGGAAAATATAGTTGATCGGATATTCTATCGTCCCATCGGATTTCGTATTGCACGCCTTCTGACTCATACAGGTATCACTCCTAATATGGTAACAGTTTTCTCCATCTTTGTAGGAGGAGTTGTTGGTTATTTCTTTTATGTAAATGATATTGTTTATTCTATTATAGGCATCTGTTTGTTGATTTTTGCTAATATCTTGGATTGTGTTGACGGACAATTAGCCAGGCTGACGGGTATTAAATCAGCAATCGGTCGGATATTGGATGGTATGGCAGGAGATGTCTGGTTTGCTTCCATTTATATTGGCTTTGCCTGCCGTTTGATGGATGTATATGGAACATTCTGGTTTTTTGGATTGGCAGTCTTATCCGGACTATCTCATTTAGTACAAGCCAATATAACCGATTATTATAAAACTTTGCATCTGTTTTTTATCAGTAAAGAAAAGGGAGCAGAGTTTCAATCACTACAACAAGTAAAGGAAACACATAAAGAAACAAAATTAGGATTAAGCAAAGTATTCTATCTCCTTTATATAGCCTATACTTACCTACAGGTTAAAGCAACGCCGAATCTGCAAAAGATGTTATTGCACCTTTCCGAAAAATATGGAGAAGATATACCGGAAGATATACGAAAAAACTTTCGTTCTCAAAGCCTTAAATTGATGCCTTTTATAGATTTACTAACCTTTAACGGTCGTACCATTGTTATGTTTTTTATTGTACTGACCGGACATGTTTGGGCTTATTTTCTATATGAGATTATTATACTTAACATCGTGCTGATGACAGTAATGAACAGGCATGAAAAGATGTGTGCGAATTTTATGAAATGAATTGTTTATGAAGAAGACAGTTGTTGATATAAATGATCTCCAAAAACTTAATTCTTTCTTCGGTACTACACTCGGACGTTTTCTCGGGAAATTATTTTTGAAATGGTTTTGTGTTGAAAAAGTAAATGAAGTGCACAGTAAGAACTGCCATTTGCGAGGTGCGGAATTTACAACCGCACTCCTTAATGATCCGTTGATTGACCTGAAATACAGAGTTCATCATAAAGAACGATTAACCCAACTTCCTGAAGGAGCTTTTATTACTGTCTCCAATCACCCGATAGGCTCTTTGGACGGTATTATATTAATAGATATATTTGCTTCTATCCGCCCGGATTTTAAAGTGATGGTTAACGGAGTGCTTGAGAATATAGGCGCCATGGAAGATAACTTTATCTCTGTTAAGCCGGATTCTAAAAAGCAAGGAGCAAACCTTCAGAATGTGAACGGTGTGAGAGAGTCTCTTGGGCGTTTGAAAAGCGGATCTCCGGTAGGATTCTTTCCTGCGGGAGCCATCTCTTTTTATAATAAAAAAGAAAATGGAATTTGTGACCTACCATGGACACATAGCATTGTGAAGCTGATCCGAAAAGCTAAAGTACCTGTCTATCCTGTTCTTTTTGACTTCCATAATACCCGTTTTTTCTATTGGTTGGGTCGGATCGATTGGCGTATACGTACTTTACGCATTCCTGCCGAAGCATTTAATAAAAAAGGTAAAACAGCTGATGTCTATATCGGAAAGATGATATCCGTAGAAGAAATTGCCAATATCCAGACCGATGATGAATTGGCGACTTTCCTTTACAAAGCAACATACAATACGAAAGAACAACCTTTATCATAGATTCACATCGAAAACGTGTATTTATGAATTAAGTTTGTATTTTTGTGATATAAACTAAATTGATCACAGTACGTGTTATCGTAATGAAAATAGATATACAACAAATAAAGCAACGTTTTGGCATCATTGGAAATAGTCCGTTATTGAATAGAGCAATTGACGTGGCATTACAAGTGGCTCCTACTGATTTATCCGTCTTGATAACAGGCGAAAGTGGTGTCGGAAAAGAGAGTTTTCCACAGATAATACACCAGAATAGCGCCAGAAAACACGGACAATATATTGCTGTCAATTGTGGAGCTATCCCCGAAGGAACGATTGATTCAGAATTGTTTGGTCATGAAAAAGGTTCTTTTACCGGTGCTTTAGCCGACAGGAAAGGCTATTTTGAAGTTGCTGACGGTGGAACTATTTTTCTGGATGAAGTAGGGGAGTTGCCTATTCCTACACAGGCACGTTTATTGCGCGTACTGGAATCCGGCGAGTTTATTAAAGTGGGATCTTCGAAAGTTCAGAAAACAGATGTGAGAATAGTAGCTGCCACGAATGTGAATCTGACACAAGCCGTAGGAGAAGGTAAATTCAGAGAAGATCTGTTTTATCGTTTGAGTACTGTCCCTATTCTGGTGCCGGCTTTACGCGAACGTCCGGAAGATATTTATTTCCTTTTCAGAAAATTTGCAGGAGACTGTGCTGAAAAATACCGGATGCCTGCAATCAAGTTGAGCGATGAGGCAAAACAGTTGTTGATTTCTTATCGATGGCCGGGCAACGTGCGTGAACTGAAAAATCTGACAGAACGCATCTCTGTCATTGAAGAAGACAGAACGATTACTCCGGAGATACTCAAACAGTACCTTCCGAATTCGCAAATGGAAAAACTGCCTGTATTGGTAAAACAACAAGACCCTGATTATAAAATGTTCAATACAGAACGCGAGATATTATATCAAGTTCTTTTTGATATGAAGAAGGACGTAAATGAACTCAAAGAACTGGTTCACGGATTGATGTCCGGAAATATTGCTGTGCAGAATAAAGAAAATGAAGTTACCTATTCTCATCCGCACACACATCCCATAAAGCATGTCGATCATGTAATTCAGGATGCCGAGGCTGTTGAAGAAACAACTTTATCTTTAGAAGAGGCGGAAAAAGAAATGATTCGCAAAACGTTGGAAAAGCATAACGGCAGAAGAAAGAGTGCCGCTGCTGAACTGAAAATATCAGAGCGGACTCTATATCGTAAAATAAAAGAATATAATCTCGAATAATATAATATCCGATGCGGCATCATAAGATTTTAATTGCATTTTTGACGACTGTCTTGTTTTTCTTTGAAGGATGTTCTATCTCATATACACTGAATGGAGCGTCAATTGATTATACAAAAGTCAAAACGATTACAATTCGTGACTTTCCTAATCAGGCGCCATTGGTTTACCCTCCTTTATCGCAAAATTTCACAGAAGGATTGAAAGATAAATATATCCGCCAGACCCGCTTGCAGATTGTGCCGGATAATGGGGATTTGCATATTGAAGGAGAAATAACAGGCTATGATTTAATGCAGATGGCTGTAAAGGAAGATGCTTATGCATCAGAAACCCAATTGACAATAACAATCAGGGTTCGTTACAGAAACCAATCCAGCCCGGAAGATGACTTTGAACAGACATTTTCAGCAAACCGCCCTTTTAAAAACGACCGTATGTTGCAAGACGTTCAGGACGGACTATGTGAGGAAATTGTCGCTGAAATAGCCGACCAGATTTATAATGCAACCGTGGCCAATTGGTAAATGGATACCTCTTTTTTATATAAATTGATAGAAGATGCCTCGTTATTCAGTCGTGAGACATTGACTGATTTAAAGAAGACGATTGATCGCCATCCCTGTTTTTCCTTAGCTAAGATATTGTACTTGAAAAATCTGGCCGTATTGAACCATCCGGACTTTACGGTTGAATTAAAAAGACTATCGATCGGGATTCCGGATAGGCGCAAATTATTCCTGTTGATAGAAGATAAATTAGACTATCAATCCTCCGTAACGATGATTGCAGAAGAGGAGCGTGAAAATGCTTTTAGCCTGATCGACTCTTTCCTGTCTTTGCATACGAACGACTCTTCGCGTGAGTGGAGCGAGACGTTAGATAAAGCATCTGTATCTTCAGATTATATGTTCTGGTCAATCTCCAGGCAGAAAACAACTGTAAAAGAGGAAAATTCTGTTCAATTAAAACATCATCAGTTGATTGACTCTTTTATCGAAAACGCCGAAATGCGTCCAAGGCATTTTGTGGAGTCTGAAACCCCGGCGAGCCATACAGCGCCACAAGAATTGAACTCTCCGGATGACTTTATCCAGCTTCAGGATGATTCGTTTTTTACCGAAACATTAGCCCAGATTTATATAAAACAAAAACGTTATGAACGTGCTTTACAAATAATTGAAAAGTTACGTTTGAAATATCCGGAAAAAAATATTTACTTTGCAGACCAAATACGATTTTTGGAGAAATTGATTATTCATACTAAAAAATAAAATAATGTACGTATTTCTTTCTATCTTAATCTTGATAGCATCAATATTCCTTATATTGATTGTGTTGATTCAGAACTCTAAGGGGGGTGGATTAGCATCTAGTTTTTCGTCGTCTAATCAGGTGATGGGTGTTCGTAAAACAACTGACTT